>JAUHYR010000108.1 GCA_030426475.1 Bacteroidia bacterium | reverse complement strand
GACGCAAATGGATGTACGTCTATTGATAGTATTACAATTACAGAAGCATCCCAAATATTAGCTAATCCTGTTACTACAAATCCTAATTGTGGGGTGTGTGATGGATCTATAACATTGGTACCTTCAGGCGGAACAGGTCCTTACACTTACTTATGGTCTCCTGGTGGTCAAACTACTCAAACAATTAGTAGTTTGTGTGCAGGTATTTACAGTGTTACCATTACAGACGCAAACGGTTGTACAGCAAACTTTACTTTTGGATTAAGCAATAATAATGGTCCGGTTGCTACGACTACCGTTCAAGATGCAAGTTGTTTTGGAACTTGTAACGGTTCAATTTCGGTTAACATATCTTCAGGAAATCCACCTTACACTTATCTATGGGATGACCCTAATGCACAAACCAGTGCAACTGCAACAGGTCTTTGCACAGGAATTTACAATGTAATTATTAGAGATGTAAATAATTGCATAACGGTATTAACAGATACAGTTAATGAGCCATCTCAAATTCAATCTAACATAAGTGGTACAGATATACTTTGTGCAAATGATTGTAATGGAACTGTAGCTGTAAATGCTAGTGGAGGAACTCCTGGGTATACTTATTTATGGTCTCCTGGCGGTCAGACAACTCCAGCTTTAAGTAACTTGTGTGCGGGAACATATATTGTTACCATTACTGACGCAAATGGTTGTTCTGTGGTTGACAGTATATCTGTGAATGCTCCTAACCCTTTAGCTATAGATAGCGTGTCTGTTATTGATGTTAGTTGCAGTGGAGCTTGCGATGGAGTTGGGAATGTTTTCTTTACGGGAGGAGTTGGACCATTCTCTTATAGTTGGGCACCAGGGGGTCAATCTACTCAACTTGCAGGAGGATTATGTTTTGGTTCTAATACAGTTACCGTTACAGATGCAAATGGCTGTACAGCTAGCTTGATGTTTAATGTTGGAGCACAGGATACAGTTATTGCTGATGCCGGAAATGATACTATTTTATGCTTTGGTGAAGTTGCTATGCTGAACGGGTTTGTTCAAGGCCAAACTTCTTTTGAGTGGTTTGAATTGCCTTCTAATACATCTTTAGGAAGTAATTTAGCTGTTAATCTTGGTGCTTTGCCGGCAGGAACACATTGTTATGTTTTATATGCTACTAATACTGTTTGTAATGATTATGATACTATATGTATTACTGTAAATCCTGCAGTTAATGCTGATGCCGGACCGGATACTAAGGTTATAAAAGGCAATTCAATTCAATTGAGTGGTTCGGGTGGCAACTCTTATGCTTGGTCTCCTCCAACTTGGTTAACCGATTCAACAATTGCTAACCCAACTAGTACACCGGACTCAACAATTACTTATTATTTAACGGTAATTTCACCTGATGGTTGTGTAGGTTATGACTCTGTTACTATTGAGGTAATTCCTCAAATTAAATTCCCTGATGGAATTTCACCAAATGGTGACGGTAAGAATGACACTTGGGTGATTAGCTTTATTGAGCAATATCCTAATGCTGTGGTTGAAATATATAATAGATGGGGAGAAATGCTTTATCGTTCAGAAGATTATAAAAACGATTGGGATGGAACCTATAAAGGTAAACCGCTTCCGGTTGGAACTTACTATTACATTATTGAACCAAATGAGGAAGGTGTGAAACCATTTACAGGACCAATAACTATAATGAGGTGATGAAGAAGTTGTTAGGAATAATATTAGTTTTTGGTTTTGCTGTTGCAAATGCACAACAACTTCCTCAATATAGCCAATATCTATTAAATGACTATGTTATTAATCCTGCTGTAGCCGGAAGCAAGCCTTTTTTTATTGGAAAAGCCAATTATCGATATCAGTGGGAAGGAATAACAGATGCACCCAGAACTTATATTTTAAGTGTTAATGGACCAACACCAAATAACAAAGTTGGTTTGGGAGGTTATATATTTACTGATCATGTAGGACCTACAAGAAGAACAGGCGGGTATTTTTCTTATACCTATCATTTAAAAGTTACTGAAAACACTAAATTAGGGCTTGGGCTTAGCGCAGGATTACTTCAGTTTATGATAGATGGTTCTAAAATTACATTAAAAGACCAAGGAGATAATATTATTACCGGAGGAGTTCAATCTGCTCTTATTCCTGATGCAGGCTTTGGCTTCCATTATTATTCAGATAAATGGTTTATAGGAGCATCAGCACCGCAATTATTTAGAAATAGAATTAAGTTTTTTGAAAATGGTATTAATCCTACAGGAAGATTATCAAACCACTTCTTCTTTATGGGAGGATATAAGTTTGATGTGGCTGATGACATTCAAATTGAACCTACTGCTATGGTAAAAGTAGTTTCTCCTGTACCTGTTCAATATGAGTTAAATGTAAGAGGAATTTACGCAGAAAAAGTTTGGTTAGGGTTTGGTTATAGATATATGGATGCCATTAGCGGGATGATAGGATATACATTTGCCGAAAATATTTCGGTGGGCTATTCGTATGATTACACATTAACCAATATTAGAAATTATAGCACAGGTACACACGAGCTAATGATTTCATTGAGGTTTTATGATGCTAAGGAAAGAGCAAAGAAAAACTCTCCCTCTATTCAATAAAATTAGAGTTTAAAAACTCTTGAAATAGTAAATCCTAAACGATATTCACCATCTGTAATATCTGATGTGGTTGCAGAGATATATTGAACTTCACTAAACCCTCTTGAATTGGTAAAGTTAATCTGAAAAACATGTCCTCCTGTGTTGAATTCTATTCCTAAGCCAATGGGGTCTTTAAGTTTTTCACTCATGGCTAAGCCATCATCTTTTAACACATAATGATACTCCCCAATAACACCGATTAATTTTGTTACTTGAAATCTAAAACCTGCTCCTACAGCAATTCTGTCGTTGGCATCATCAAATGCTACAAAATTTCTATGAACGTATGTTGGCATTATTTGAAATGAAAATCTCTCAGAAAATTTTCTGGCAATAATTAATTGGTAAGCATAAGAAATCCTATGTGCATACTCTGTAAAATAAGTAGCAGAAGTGCTATCTGTAGAAGCATTCATTCCGGTTGTATAAACTTTTGCAATGCCTACTAGCGATAGAGGAGTTTTAGATGTTTGTCTAATAAACTTATACTTAGCATAACCTTCAAATAGTTGTGTATAAGGCCCTGCACCTTTATATCTTGTTAAACCAATATCTAAATCATTTGTTAACCCGTATTCAAAACCAATACTAATGTCAGAAGAATTATCTAAACCAAATGCTGATTGTGCTCCACCGGCAGGTCCTGCAATATCTCCGAATCTATGACCCACTCTAAAGTCTAATTCCTTTTTCCATAGGGTTTCGGTGCTGTGGCTGTTAATTACTCTTGTTGAGTTAAATGTGTGGTAAACAGGTTCAGCATCTTGTGATTTTAGTGTAATAAAACCAAATAAAAATGAAAGTAATGGAAGGTAAATTTTCTTAATCATAGCAGTTTTAGTTTTCATTTTTCAGATTAATATAAGCCATTAAATCTTCCAATTGTTTATGACTTAATCGTTCAAGAGTGTAATTAGGCATATAAGGTTTATATCCGGGCATAGCGTAAGTTCCTTTTCTGGTAATCTCATAAACCGAATAATGCTTATTAGTATTTGCCCAAAACTTTAAATGTTGAAATGTCAGTGTACTTTTATTGAGTTTGTAGTTCGTCACTCCTTCTTCATTATGACAGGTTAAGCAACTTAATTCAAAAACTAATTTTCCATCATTTGCATTTCCATTTTTACCTAATTCTCTTTTATCTTTTGGTATAGGGTCTAAAAAAGTGGCGGGTGAGTAATTAATATATTTTGACTTAATAATGTCAATTGCTTCTTTTTGTTTTGACTGTGAGCTTAATGCTTCTTCTATTTTCACTTTTTCTTGTTCGGACAGTTTTAAGTCACTAATATTAAATCCAATACTCAAAAAATATTCTACAACAGCTTCCATTTCCCATTTTTCTAATTCTCTTCCCTGAGAGCACTGAACAGCACAAAGGTGAATTGCATTTACTAAAGTATCTTTTGCAGGTGTAACCAAGCTACCATATTTTTTTTGATAATCATCATTATACCATGTTTCTCTATTCACTATTCCGTATAATGTTGTTGCGGGTAAAAATTTTATATCATGCTTTGCAACATAATGTAATCTTGTATCAGGGTTACTGTATCTTAAATCCGGATCTTCTTGTTTAATATTATGACAGTCTGTACACAAAAAATGTTTTGATTGGATTTTAGTTTTATTCCCATTCATATCTGTAGTATAACCTTTAGTTACCAGCTCTTTACCTTTTTGAATTTTATTTTTATCAAGAGATGAATAGGATTTATAATGAAGTGGTTTTTTATACCCCAACTCTATTAAGATGTCTAATACTTTATCAGAATCTTTTACTTGCTCTTTTCTTAAAATAGAATAAGAAGATAACAGGATTACAGCCGAAATAATAAGAGAAAAAACTAAGGCACTCTTTTTCATTTACTAAAAGTATAAATTCATTGTTAAATAAAAAAGCCCCAATAAATTATTGAGGCTTTGTGGAGAATACCGGAGTCGAACCGGTGACCTCTTGCATGCCATGCAAGCGCTCTAGCCAGCTGAGCTAATCCCCCATTAATTGAAGGCAAATGTATAAAGTATTTTTAATTAATCAGTATCGTTTATCCACATAAAAAACTTTGGATTGTTTAAATAAGCTTCAAAATCTTTACTAAAGATAATATGAAAAAAATCGATTAAAGGTATAATGCCTAAACCACCTCCAAGTGTTAATGAGTAGAATAAAGGAACTTTAAAATCGGTACCTAAATAAAGTCTATGAGCGCCAAACGGACCTAATAACAAAGTAAAAATAGCTGCTTTTAGTTTACGATGTTTTGGTGCAGTTTCTTTTATAAGCAAAACAGTCTCATCAGCTTCTTCTAGCAAGCTATCGATTAACTCAACTTGTTGGTTATTGGCATATATATCTTGCCCAAAGGACGTCTGGACAATTAGTAATACAAAAAAAGAGAAGAATAAAGCTTTCATATTAAAAAGGCTATCCCTTTTGAGACAGCCTTTTAGGTTTATTAGTTGAATATTATTTATTTGCGGCAAACCTTTTAGATACTTCACCCCAGTTAATCACATTAAAAAATGAATTAATGTAATCAGGTCTTCTGTTTTGATAGTTTAAGTAGTAAGCATGCTCCCATACATCTAGCCCTAAAATAGGAAAACCTCCGCATCCGATTCCCGGCATTAGCGGGTTATCTTGATTTGCTGAAGAACAAATCTCAAGTTTTCCGCCTGAGTGAACACATAACCATGCCCACCCGGAGCCAAATCTTGTTGCGGCAGATTTACTAAAAGCATCCTTAAATGAGTCAAAAGAGCCAAAAGAAGAATTGATTGCCTCAGCTAATTCGCCACTAGGTTGTCCTCCACCATTTGGAGACATCACTTCCCAAAATAAGCAATGGTTGTAGTATCCACCACCATTATTTCTAACAGCTGTATTGTCCACACCAACTTTAAGTATTTCTTCAATAGATTTTCCTTCTAAGTCGGTACCGCTTATAGCATTATTTAAATTATTGGTATAACCTGCATGATGCTTAGAATGATGTATTTCCATTGTTCTTGCATCAATATGCGGTTCTAAAGCATTGTAATCATAAGGTAATTTTGGTAATTCGAAAGCCATAATATATCTATTTAAATGTTAAACTAATTATTATCAGCTTCAAAGGTAAAAAATATAATACCTATAAAAAATAGTTAAAATTTGTTAAACGACCATTTTTTTCATATATTTGCCCCTTAAATTAAAAACCTAACTCTAAAAAATTAAAAAAATGAAAAAGGTATTTGCACTTTTAGTAATGGGTGGTTTAGTAAGTTTAGTAGCTTGCGGACCGTCTGAAGAAGAACAAAAGAAAATGGAAGAAGAAGCTGCTGCTCAAGTTGAGGAGATGATGAAAGGTCTTGAAGAAGAGATCGACAACGCTACTGCTGAAATGGAAGAAGCTGTAGAAGAAGTTGACTCAACTATGACTGAGGAAGCTGCTACTGAAGAAGCTCCAAAAGAAGAAGCTCACTAAGAATTTTAGTTCTTACTTAGAAGGTCGGTTTAGCCGACCTTTTTTTGTTTATATACATGAGAATTGATATTATAACGGTATTGCCTGAACTTCTAAAAAGCCCTTTTGATGCATCAATTTTAAAACGTGCTCAAGATAAAGGTTTGGTTGAAGTTAATATTCATAACCTTAGAGACTACAGTACCAATAAACACAAAAATGTAGATGATTACGCTTTTGGTGGTGGTGCAGGAATGGTGATGTCTATTGAACCCATACACAATTGTATAACGAAATTAAAGCAAGAAAGGGATTATGATGAGGTTATATACATGGCACCTGACGGTGAAGAATTTTCACAAAAGCTAGCCAATCAATTATCACTAGTTAAAAATATTATTATTCTCTGTGGTCATTATAAAGGAGTTGATGAAAGAGTTCGTGAGCACTTGATAACAAGAGAAATTTCAATAGGAAATTACGTATTGTCAGGAGGTGAATTAGCTGCTGCAGTTGTCGCTGATGCTGTTATCAGGCTCTTACCCGGTGTTTTAAATGATGAAACATCAGCTTTAAGTGATTCATTTCAGGATGGGTTGATTTCTCCACCTGTTTATACCAGGCCGGCAGAATATAATGGCTGGAAAGTGCCGGAAATATTGTTAGGCGGAAATCAAAAGTTAATTGATGAATGGCGCCATCAAAAATCATTGGAACGAACCGAAAAAAGAAGACCGGGTATAAATAAAAATTAACCATTATTTTCTACTAAATGATTAATTTTATCAGGCAATAACGAAATGCAGATTTCGTTACCACTAAGCCAAATAAAAAGTTAATGCGATTATATCTTACATTCTTTATTCTATTACTATCTTTTTTAGTTAATGCCCAAGAAGGTCCTATAGGAACATGGAGAGATCATTTGCCATTTTCAAATGGAGTTGCTGTTACAGAAGGAAGGGGGAAGGTTTATTGCGCTTCAGAATCAGCATTGTTTTCGTATGATATAGAATCTGATGAAATTGTGAGAATGTCAACCATTACAGGTCTTTCTGATGTTGGAATTAGCACAATAAGATATGTTGAGTCTCAAGAAGTTTTGGTTGTTGCCTACAATAATGGAAATATTGATTTATTAGATAACACAAATACTATATTTAATATATCAGCGATTAAGAATAGTTCAGTAGCAGCAGATAAAAGGATTTACAATATATTTATTAGCGGAGAGAAAGTCTATTTGTCTTGTGGTTTTGGAATAGTTTTATTAAACATTTCCCGCAAAGAAGTTCTAGAAACGTATTTAATAGGCAACTTAAGTACTTATGTTAAAGTAAATGACGTAACTACCTTTCAAGGAAAAATATATGCAGCAACTGACAATGGAATTTATGAAGCTTTATTAAGTAGTCCCAATTTGGCAGATTATAATGAATGGAATATTTTATCTAGTATGCCCACTTTAAAATATAATACCATTGAGTCTTTCCAGAATAAACTTTATGTTAACATAGATTACCCTATTTATAATGGCGATACAGCATATTGGTATGACGGAGTGAGTTGGAATAAATTTACTGAGTTAATAGGCTCAGACAATTTAGATTTCAATGTTACAAATAATTATTTATGTATTACCCATAACGGTAACATCGATATTTTTGACCAGAACCTTAGTTTACACAGAAATATTTTTACTTACAATAATGAATATTACCCTGCCCCAAGCCAGACAATTTTTTCATCAAGTTTATTTTGGATATATGTTGCAGATAAAAACTTTGGGCTATGTAAAATGCATAATTCATGGAGTGTAGAGTATAAAACTCCGGATGGACCAAAATCTAACAAAGCATTTAAAATGGATTTGGTGAATAAGAAAATAGCTGTGGTTCCTGGGGGATATGATGGCGGATTAAATAATCTTTTTACACAACCTGAGTTTTATTTTTTTGACAAGACTTGGAAGAATTTTGATAAAAACAAATTTAGCGCATTTGATAGTTTGTTTGATTTCTCTGAAATAGAAATAGACCCAAATGATGAAACACATTTTTTTATTGGGACTTGGGGAGGTGGCTTACTTGAATTTAAAAATGAAGAATTGATCCATGTTTATGATGAAACCAACAGCATATTACAAGAACAGCAAGGAAATCCGGGAGCTGTGCAAGTAGTAGCTTTAGAGTTTGATAGCGATGGAAACCTTTGGATTGTACAACCTTATACGACAAATGCGTTGACAGTATTAACTACATCAGGTAATTGGCACAGTTATAATATAGCACCAATTTTAGACGGAAACTCCAGAACATCCGGTTTAGTTATAGATGATTTTAAGAGAAAATGGATAATAGATGGCAGAGGGCATAAAATTGCTGTTTTTGATGATGCAGGAACATTGGCA
>JAUHYR010000107.1 GCA_030426475.1 Bacteroidia bacterium | reverse complement strand
AATCACTTCCCGATTTGCCTGAAATCAATGATAAAAAATTCAAGATATATATATCAGGAAAACAAATTCTGAATACTTATTATTCAATTAAAAGTCAAGAGGAGAGACTTTCAAAATATGTTATAAATGCTCCATTTAACGGAATTGTGTCACAAACAACTGTTAAGCAAGGTACACTAATACGTATAGGGCAGAAGATTGGTGAATTTGTGGGAACCGATGTATTTGATTTAGAAACGGAATTTAGTCTGGTTGATAAAAAATATGTACACATTGGAGATAAAGTGACTTTGTCTTCGGAAGATGTTAATAAGATTTGGGAAGGTGAAGTTTATCGAATTAATCCGGCTGTTGATCCAAACTCACAAATGGTTAAAGCTTATGTGAAACTAACCGGTGAAGGTTTAAGTGAAGGAATGTTCATGACAGGAGAAATTATGGGAGAAACTTACAAAAACACAACTTTAATTAGTCGTAAGCTAGTCGCTGACAATAAAGTTTTTGTAGTAGATAATGGAATACTTAAAGAAAAAGAAATTGAGGTGATGTATGTTAATAGCGATAATGCTATAGTAGAAGGATTACAAAACGGAGATAAAATACTGAGAGACTATACGAAGGGAATGTATGCCGGAATGAAAGTAACTATTTTGGATTAGAAGATTTAAAAGAAGTTTGATGAGAAGTTTAATTACCTATTTTATAAAGTATCCTATTACCGGAAATGTTATTCTGTTTTTAATAATCATTTTTGGTTTTTTTGGATTAAATAGCTTACGGAAGACCTTTTTCCCGGAAAATGAATCTAGAATTATTTTAGTTCAGGCTACTTATCCCGGAGCATCACCAACAGAAATAGAAGAAGGTATTATTCTTAAAATTGAGGATAATCTTGATGGCGTATCCGGTATTGAAAGGATTACTTCGGTTTCAAAAGAAAATTCGGGAACAGTAACGGTCGAAGCTGCTTTGGGATACGAGCCTCAAATAGTTTTGCAAGATGTTAAAAATGCTATTGATAGAATAAATTCCTTTCCAACAGGAATGGAGCCACCTTCAATATTTATTCAGGAGGGAAGAACATTGGCCATGACTTTTGCATTGAGCGGTGATTTATCCATTATGGAGTTAAAGCAAATTGCTAGAGGTGTTGAAAGTGACTTAAAGGCAATGGAGGGTATTTCTCAAGTAGAACTTTCTGGTTTTCCAAATGAAGAAATTGAAATACGTATTTCTGATGAACAATTGCAGAAATATGGCATAACCATAGAGCAAATCTCTTTAGCTGTAAAAAACTATAACTTAGAGTTGACCGGTGGTAAAATAGAAACATCATCAGAGAATATTTTAATTCGATCTTATAACAAAACATATTCTGCCATTGATATCGAAAATGTAGTGGTTAAACAGTTACCAACGGGGCAAACCATTCGTTTGGGCGACATAGCGGAAGTAGAAGAAATATGGGAAGATGTTCCTTACGAGCGTTCATTTAGAGGAAGAAAGGCAGTTGTAGTTACGGTTAATCACACTATTCATGAAGATATTGTAGGTATTACTACTGACATTAAAAAGTATTTACTTGATTTTAATGATAAAAATAAAGTAGTTCAAGCTGACATTATTCAAGACCAATCAAAAACGGTTGTAGATAGAATTGACTTACTGACCAGTAATGGAATAATTGGTTTTATTTTGGTGTTGATTATTCTTTCAATGTTTTTGCACCCATACACATCTTTTTGGGTAGCACTAAGTATTCCTATTGCTTTTTCAGGAATGTTTATACTAGCTTCATTTTATGGTATTTCTATTAATGTAATCTCACTTTTTGGGATGATTATCGTTATTGGAATTTTGGTAGATGACGGTATTGTAATTGCTGAAAACATATATCAACATGTAGAGAAAGGAAAAAAGCCTATTCAGGCAGCTATTGACGGAACGTTAGAAGTTTTTCCTGCCGTAACTTCAGCGGTTTTAACTACTGTTATAGCCTTTTCAATTTTCTTTTTCTTGGATGGTAGAATGGGAGAATTTTTCCCACAAATGGGGTTTGTTGTAATTGCTACGTTATTATTTTCTTTAATTGAAGGAGCGATTATTTTACCTGCTCATATAGGTCATTCTAAAGCATTATCTCCAACGGATAAAAAAATGTTTTATCAAAAAATCATAGACTTCTTTGTAAATGTAATGGAGTTCATGAAAAATAAGTTTTATGAACCCGTTTTAAATTTTGCAATAAAAAGCCCTGTTTTAGTGGTGGTTATTACCGTTTGCTTATTTGCTATTACTATTGGTGGAATTAGTTCAGGAATGATTAAAATGACTGTTTTTCCAAATATAGAAAGTGATTTTATTAGTGTTGATTTAAAAATGCCTTCAGGTACAAATAAAGAAATTACCGATAAATGGATTACCTATGTTCAAGACAAGGTGTTTGAGGTAAATGAAGAAATGTTGGAAGAGTATGATGGTATCGATTTAATACAAGGTATTGATAAATCTTTAGGGCCAAATACAAATCAAGCAAAACTTAATATCGTTTTACTAACTAGTGAGGAACGACATCATCAAACACCTGATATTATTAATATGGTGTTGGATAAAGTAGGTCAAATTCCTGGAGCAGAACAATTTTCTATGACATCAGCAACACCTTTTGGTAGGGCTATTTCAATTGCTTTATACTCAGATGACAATAAGGAATTAGAAAATGCCAGAGCAAAATTGGTGGAAGAAATGGAAAAACTTGGAAAGCTTAAAAATATTGAATCTTCCGATGAAAAAGGAATGCGTGAATTAAACTTAAAATTGAAAGAAAAAGCAAATTCACTTGGATTATCGTATGGCGAAATTATGAATGAAGTTCGTAAGGCTTTTTTCGGGAGAGAAGTTCAGCGTTTACAAAAGGGAATTGATGAAGTAAAAGTTTGGGTAAGGTATGATAAAAGCAACAGGAATTCTATAGGAGATTTAGAAAATATGCACATTAACCTCAAAGGCAATGAATATTTGCTTAAAGACTTAGTGACAATTGAAGACACTAGAGGAGTAGTAGCAATTAATCATATTGATGGTAAACGCTCAGTTACTGTAACGGCTGATTTAATTAACCCAAAAGTTGATAATACCAATGTAATATCATCTTATATCAAAGACGAAATTTTACCTCAAGTTTTTCAAATTTATCCAAGTGTAAAATTTTCTCAGGAAGGGCAAGTAAGAGAGCAATTAAAAACAGGAAGGTCTGCTGCTAAAGTTGGTCCTATTGTGCTTATTTTAATGCTTGCGATTATAGTGCTTACTTTTCGTTCATTCTTTCAAACTATCGCTGTTTTAGCTTTAATTCCGTTCGGTTTGATAGGAGTGGGATGGGGGCATTTTATCCATGATGCGCAAATATCTATGTTTTCCTGGTTTGGAGTGATTGCTTTAATAGGTATTATGGTAAACGATTCCTTGGTTTTTATTACTGCGCTAAATGTGAATCTCAAAGAAGGAATGTCTTTTAATGATGCGCTTAAAAAAGCAGGACTATCTAGATTTAGACCAATACTATTAACTTCACTAACTACCGTTGCCGGGCTTGCTCCGCTAATATTTGAAAAGAGTTTTCAGGCCCAATTCTTAATTCCTATGGCAATAGCAATAGCTTATGGTTTAATAATGGCAACCTTTTTAACACTTATACTATTACCTGCAGTATTAAAAATAATTAACCGATTGCGTTGGATAGGAACATGGCTGGTTACCGGAAAAGTAAAAACCAAAGAAGAAATTGAACCGGCAGTTAAAGAATTGGAAGCAGAAAGAACAATAGGTGTTTAATGCTAATAGTAAAAGATTTATGAAAATATTGATTCGGATATTATTTGTTTTAGTTGGATTTAACGGAATTGCTCAAGAGCTTAGCTTAGAGCAAGCTATTACCATTGCGTTACAGAGTAATCATAATATACAAGTACAGAAAAATCAAATCGAAATTGCAAAAAATAATTCCACTATTGGTAATGCTAATTTATTGCCAAAGGTTGATATAAATGGAAACTATTCTGTCAGTCAAAGCACTACGGATATACAATTTGTGACTGACCCTGCTCCACAAAAAGGGCTTGAGTCAGAATCAAAATCTTCAGGTTTATCCGCAAATCTAAGCTATACGTTATTTGATGGATTAGGAAATATTAGAACCTATCAAAAACTGCAAGAGCAAGAAGAATTAGCTGAAGTTCAAACCAGACTGAATATTGAAAGTACATTAATGCAGGTGATTAATGGTTATTTTGAAGTGTTAAGAAATCAAACGCAATTAGAAATATTTAAAAATACTTTGGCAATTTCAAAAGATAGATTGGCACGATTAGAAGGAAGTTATCAATATGGTTCGGGAAATAAAATAGATATTCTTAATGCTCAGGTTGATTTTAATACAGATTCTGCTAATGTATTGAATACGCAGCAAGCTTTAGAAAACTCTAAATTCAATCTTAATTATTTATTGGGAAGAGAAATTGAAACGGACTTTACGGTTGTTAATTTTGCTTTAACCGAAGACGCAGTAAATTATGAGTCAGTAAAAAGCAAAGCACTTAGTAATAATGCCAATATCTTACTTTCACAAACTAACTTGAGTGTATCTGAGCTTGACAAAAAAATAAATCAGTCAAAGTATATGCCTATTGTTGCAGGTAGTTTAAAATATGGTTATTCCAGTTCGGAAAGCTCTCCAAGTGTGGTTTTAAGTAATAAATCACTTGGGTTAACCGGTGCGCTTACCTTAACCTGGAATTTATTTGACGGCAACAAAAAGAGAACAGCTCTTCAAAATGCAAAAATTTCAATGGACAATAATGAATTATTACGACAACAAGCGGTATTGAGTATAGATAAAGAGTTGGCTAATTATTATGGTTTATATGAAAATAATAAAGCTCTGGTAAATCTTGAAACTCAAAATTTAGAAGTGGCAAAACTGAATTTACAACGTTCAAAAGACTTATTTCAGCAGGGTCAAATTACGAATGTTGAATTTCGTCAAGCTCAACTGAACCTGTTAAATACAGAGTCAAGACTAAACAATGCTATTTATGCTACTAAAATTACTGAGTATGAAATTAAAAGGTTAGCCGGAGAGCTGATTCAGTAATCAGCCCCCTTAACTATATCTTTATTCCCATTATTACAATATCATCAGTTTGTTCATTTTCCTGTTTCCAGTTGTTTAGTGCATACCCTAAAAAAGATTCTTGCTCATCCATTGTTAGGTCTTGAACCGATAACAATAATTCTTCAAATCGTTTTTTATTAAACTTTTTGTTTTTTTCACCACCAAACTGGTCAACAAAACCATCAGAGAATAGATAAACAGAATCACCACTTTTTAATTGAATTTGTTCATTTACAAATTGTTTTTGAATGCCGTGATAAAATCCAATAGGATATCTTGAGCCTTTATATTCGATAAGTTTTCCCTCTCTAAAAATCCATAACGGACGCATAGCACCTGCATAATTTAGAATTTTAGTGTCCTTGTTAAATTTACACAAAGCTAAATCCATTCCATCATTCAAGGCTTTGGACGATTTTCCGGAAGTATGATATATGAGTTCTTCGTCAATCATGGTAAGAGCAACATCAAGATTATCAATCTTTCGTTTGACAATAACTTCTTTTAAAAGTGAATTGGCAAGCATTGTCATTAATGCTCCCGGAACACCGTGTCCGGTACAATCCAATACTAAAAAGATGATTTCATTTTCAATAGCTTTAATCCAATAAAAATCACCACTTACTATGTGTTTAGGCGCGTAGTAAACAAAGGCATCTTCAAAACTTTCTTTTAATTCTTCAGTATTTGGAAGGATAGACTCCTGAATATTTTTGGCATACTCAATGCTGTCAATCAATTCAGAATTTATCTTTTGAAGTTCATCATTTTTTTGAACCAGCTTTTCTTCTGCTAACTTTCTTTCGGTAATATCATATCCTATACTAATAATAGAATCATCAGGGCCTTTTGATATGTTCCACAATATCCATTTGTTTTGCCCTGCTGAATTTACAAGCATACGTTCTCTTGACAGTGATAATCCATCAGGAGGAAGCTTAATAATTTCTTTTACTTCCTTTCTTACAAGAGTTCGCTCAATGTCATTATTTCTGGTTTTAATCCACCATCCTTCTCCAATAAGTTCTTCTTTTTTAAACCCAAGACTTTTTTCTACGGATGGGCTGACATAGTCAACCAAGCCAACTTTGTTGATGACAACTATTAAACTGTTTATACGTTCTAGTACAGCCTTTTGAATCTGTAACATGTTTTTTGAATTAAGAAATTTTAAATAGGGAAATAATTGAAGGGTGGTGGCAATTACCACATAATAATGGGTAGCCTACAATAATGCCAGTGGGGCATTATATTAATAATAGTATGGCTAATAAAATTTCTCATCTAGCGGGTAAAGGTAAAAACAATTTTGTGAGATACGCAAAATTTATTTGTGCGGCATCATAAATCCGTTGATCTCTTTATAGAGTTTATCAAAGGTTGGATACTGTGCTACTACAAAATCTTGTTTATTTAAAATCCCATAAAACCTGTCTATATTATAGGGAAGAGTTTTTCCTGTGTATTCATCAACATCGCCTTTATAGTTTGGCATTCTAAAGGCTTCAAAGGTGGTGGTTTTATCTTTGTTGTCTGTTAATTCAATAGTATAATATTTTAGGTTTTGTATGACTGAATCTTTTAATGTTTCTTCAATGCTTGGGTGTATGGTTTCAAAGTGTATTCCTTTAAATCTATTCAGGTAATCTGCAATTATGTTTGTGTCTGTATATTCAACCACATTTGACATCCCGGTCTCTTTTAATTTTAAGTTGCCTTCTTCATTTTCAATGATAAAAGAGGTATTTGGATTTTCGTAATTAGTAAACTTAATTTTCTTAATTTCATTTTTGGTATAATCAAATACTTCACGGTCTCTCCATAAATATTCTTCGGTAAAAAATCGAACTCCCAACATTCCATAAAAACCCGGTATTTCAACAAGAAATGGTTTTTGATGCTTACTTCCGTCAATTTCTAAAAACATTGTGCAACCTTCTCTTTCTTTTGAGTTTTCTCCGATAAAATATGTTTTTACGGGCTTAGATTGCCCATTGAGATAAACTTCAACTTTTTTATGTGAAAGAGCCATTTGCTTAATGGTGTTTTCTTCTGCTGCTTTAGCTACAGGACTTTTTACTTTAAACTTATAAAACGCTTCTAATAATAGTTGTACTGCGTCAGTTCTTGCTTTATATTTATTATTTAGTATCCATTTAGTTGGGGTCTCTTTTACCAACTCAATTGGCTCACCACCTTTTTGAGTAAGTATAATTTTGGAAATAGATGCGGTATCTGAAATGCTAAATTCAGTATACTCTTCTGTTAATGTTGTTCTTTTTTTATTAAAATAAAAATAGGCTGAAATAGCCAATAAAATAATTAATATTCCAAAAACTCCGTACTTCTTCATCACTAATTTATTTTGTAAATTTTTTCTTTCTTATCAAATTCCAAATTGCTCCAAACCCTACTAGTAAAAGTAAAGGAACAATGGTGTTTATAAATTGCCATTTTGTTTTTTCGGCTTTCACTTTTACTTTATCAAGTAATCTTATTTTAAAACTTCTGCTTCTGGCGGTCATCATACCGCTATCTTCACATAGATAATTGATACAGTTCATTATAAAATCTTTATTTCCATAGAGCTCGCGCGTGTATCTGTCATAACCAAGTGGCATAATTTGCTTTGTTTCTTTATTGACAAAATTTTTAATAATATCTCCATCACTTATGATAATCATTTTATTGTCTTCACTTTTTGGTTTAAATTTTATCTCCTTACTATTTTCTATGTTTTCGGGAATTCGACCACTAAACACCGATTCAAATTTTCCTTCTAATAAAACTGCTGTGGTTTGATTTGCTTCATTAAACTGTGCCGGGTTAGGGTCGAAACGTAAAATACTTAAACTTATTCTGGTAGGGGTGTTTACGGTTTTTGTTTTGGCAGAAGAAGTAAGCAAAACAGTTTTTTTGATTTCAGAACTTCCAACAGTATCAATTGTACTGGTAAATTCACCCTTGGTGAGATTAAGGTTTTTAGAAATAGGGTGATTGGTAGGGTTTAAAAGAGGGAAGAAGTACCAATTAAAAAATTTATATTGTGGTTGATTTCCCGAAAATCCGGCTACGACAGGTATTTTTGTAGATTGTAAGTCTTGAATAAGATTAGCATTTATTCTTGCTCCGTATTTAAATAACTGATCATCTAAATTAGTTTCCTGGCGAATAGCCATAGTTATATTTTCTCCCATTAAACTATCCATGCTTGCAAAAACAGGATCGACTAACCAAAGCACTTTACCACCATACATAATATGTTGGTCTATGATAAATTTATCTTTTTCACTAAAAGCAGAATCCGGCTTAGCAATAATTAGCAGGTCGTATTTATTTTTAACATAAGTGCTAGCTGAGTCAATAATTCGTTCT
>JAUHYR010000009.1 GCA_030426475.1 Bacteroidia bacterium | reverse complement strand
TTTACTTTTTTAGACCTAGGGCTTGAACAGACACTTGAACCTTATTGTCTGAGTTCTAAAAAAAATCACTAGCAAAGTTCAATATTTAATGGGGAAAGTCGCGAAAAAAATTACTTTAAATAGTAGTGATCAATTTTTCTTCGTTAGCTTATTACTATCCTGACTTATCTTATGTTCTAACATCTTTGTATAAACAAGTTATTGTTGCAGAAAAGACGGGTTTCTAAAGCTACTTGAATAACGAACAAGACTATTCACAATTTAGTATCGTTTTAATATCATCTAAAATTTGGTTCGACATTTGAACTTTTTCGGCTACACTGAAGCAAAATGTCGTTTAGAGTTTCTTAACGGCATTTTTTGTTTGAAAATGTCTGTTTTCATTGATTCAAATGAGCTATTTTGGTTTGATTTCCTTCCCATTTTGGTTTACTTTCTTTATTTCTCTTGAAGCTCTAATTTATTCTAATAGTGAAGAGAGTTTTCAGCCTTTTTTAGCATCCTAATTTAGCGGAAGTTTTTATTACTATATTTACATCTTTAACAATAAAGTTCGACATTTGAACGGTTTGGGGTACAATGAAGCAAAATGTCGTTTAGAGTTTCTTAACGGCATTTTTTGTTTGAAAATGTCTGTTTTATTGATTCAAATGGGATATTTTGGTTTGATTCCCATCCCATTTTAACATCTTAATTTCTCTCTAAGCTCTAATTTTTTCTAATAGGGAAGAGAGTTTTCAGCCTTTTTAGTACCCTAATTTAGCGGAAGTTTTTATGTTGTAAAATATGTACTTCTTGTTTAGCTTCGACATTTGATTTTTTTTTCAGAATATAAATCCATTTAAAACTTAAAATTATAACCAGCTCTAATAGTTTGTGTTTCATAATAGTCGGCACTTACATAATTAAAATTATTCCCTATAGTTTTCTTTTTTATAACCATGGTGTTGAACAAATCAGTTGTATTTATAAAAACTTCACCTTTCCCTTTTTGAGTTATCTTTTTTATACCTAGATCAATAGAATACCTACCGTATATAGTTCCCTGAGGAATGATATCAGGAGCAAGATAAATAGCTGTCAATTGAGCTTCTGTGTTTTTACCAAATTTAAAATTGGTATTTAGCTTTATGTTTCCGGAATAGATTTCCTGTTGATCTGCCGTAAAAGTGTTTTCTATGGGATATTGATTGACAACTGTGAACGCATCTATCCGATTATAATAACCATTCAAATTCAGGTTCATATTGATCCTATCAGAAAGTTCCTGACTGATGACTACTTCAATTCCTGTGTTGTAGCTTTTCCCGACATTTTGAGAAATGTTGTAGATCAGGTTGGTAGTATCAACAGTTGTGGCTACTCGGGTAATGGCTCCATATGAAATACGGTGATAAGCTGCTTCGTAGAAATATCCTTTGTCCCAACCATTCTTATAACCAAGTTCAAAACTGTTTGTGAACTGAGGTTTTAAAGCGGGATTACCCACTTTAATAATTTCAGCATCATCATACTTTGGAAAAATTCGAATGTCCACCTCATCAGGTCGGTCAACCCTACGATTGTAAAATGCAGATAATTTATTACTTTCATTTACTTTATATGTCAATCGGGCATTGGGAAAAGGTTGCAAGTAATTATAGCCATTGCTATGGTAGGTATTGTGGTTTGGATCAACATTATATTGCAAATCCACATATTCTAATCTCAATCCGATTTCTGCTTCTAGTTTTTTGACTTCATAGGTATAGTTTCCATACACAGCTGGAATAATTTCATTATAAGTTGCCAGACCATCAGCACCAGTATCAAGAACTGAGTTAGTAGCCGAAGGATTGAATTGCATATCAGTTGGGATAGTTCTTCTTCGGAATTTCATCCCTGTTTCCAGTAAGCCATGCTTCATAGGTCTAGTATAATCTAATGTAAAATCAGCAACCTTTTGATCCGCAATAAGAAAAAAGGATTCTTCTGTAGTGAAGGATGGAGTTTTATTTGTAAAGAAATACTTCTCGTCTTCTCTGTCGAAGGTGTAATTGAAGCCTATATTTAATTTATGACCGGGTTGCTTGAACTTATGCTCGTAGGCTAAAGATGCCATAGCTGCAGTCAATATTTCATCTTCCAAAAATTGCCATAGTCTAAGGTTTTCTCCATCATTACCACTAAAAAAGGGCTGATCCCCATAATCCTTAATAGATTCTTGGCTGAAGAAACCAGAAACAGTCAGTGTATTTTTATCACTAATGAACCAATCAAACCCAGCTTTTGAAGTGAAAAAATTTGTATTTCTATTTCGTTTCAATTGTTGGTTGATTATCTTACCATCACTATAGGTTCTGGTTACAAATTCATTTTTGTTTAGTGTTTCGGTATAGAGGTTGTCAGCTTGAAGAAAGAGATTGACTTTCTTCTTTCTATAATTCAGAGAAAGAGATGGGCTGACTTTGGGTGTTGCCTGATACTGTTCACGTATGCCGGGTAGGTTTTCTTTCCGTACCCATAAAGCACCAAGACCCGTTGACAAACCCATTTTGCCGTTGAGTCCTTTTTGCTCCTCTTTTTTCAAGACAATGTTGATGATTCCTGCATTCCCGTTGGCATCATATTTTGCTGAAGGATTGTTGATGATTTCTATTTTTTCAATAGCTGAAGCAGGGATATTGTCCAAGCCATTTTGATTGCCAAAACCTGTGATAGCTGTTTGTTTACCATCTATTAAAACTACCACCTGATTATTCCCCCTAAGCTCCACCTGTCCATCTTGAGTGGTAATACCTGGTAGATTATTCATGGCTTGTAGTACACTGCCGCCACTCTGACTCACATTATCGTCTATGCTGTATGTCTTTTTGTCCATTGTGCCAGTTATAGCATCTTGTTTGGCAGTAATAACAAATTCACTAAGATTTTGCACATTTTCTATTAGAAATATTATACCTAAATCAATGTAATTTGTGTTTGAGCCAATGTATATATTAGAGGAATAAGTATTATAACCAATATATGAACATTCTATTATAAAATTACCTGAATGGATATCTGAAAGAGTGAACAATCCATTTTCATTAGTTATAGTGCCTGATACAAAAGATGAATCAGTAGATTTTTTCAAAACTACATTAACAAAGGGTAAGGTCTCATCAGAGACCTTATCTTTGAGAATGCCAGAAACATTAACGGCTGTTTTTTGTGCAAATACAATACGAGAGCATAATAACAGGCAAACAATGATGAGTCGATTAATCTTCGTTATCCTCATCATTTTCTTTACTTTCTTTTTTCTTAGTTAAATTTCCTTTAGCATCAATGGTAACTTCAAACCCATCTTCTCCAATTTCAATTTCCATTTCATAGGAATTGCCTGAAGCCGTCTCGGCAATCTCAAGCTCTTCGATTTCATAATCGGAAAAATTTTTGTCAAGGACTGCAAGGATATTCGATGGAATATCGGACTCTTTTATTTCATATTCAGTTTCAAGCCATTCCCCTTCAGCACTGAAATTAGCAGAATATTCTTTACCATTTAATTTAAACTCAGCTTCCCACTCTGAGTCGTTTTCCATTTCCCAATTTACTTTTTTAGCGTCCGGAAATTTTGTTTTGAATGCTGTTAGCACCTTTTCGGGTACATTTTTGCTTTCTGATTCCTGTGCACATGACTGCAGAGATAGTGTAACCGAAAGTACTGAGATAAGTGTTAAATTTTTCATGTTTGAATGATTTAAAAAGTTAATACAGGACAAATATCAAAGAGGATTTAGAATAAATTTAGAATTGGGAATAATCCCGAATTCATATTGAGAGAAAGAAGAAAATTTCTTAATTAAAACTCACAGAAAAAATATGAAAACCGCTCTCAAAACTGTAGTGAACTTTCCATTCATATTTATTGGCAATTTCTTGGATAATTGCAAGCCCTAAGCCACTGCTAATTTTGTCTTTAGTTGTACTCGAGAATCGTTTAAATAACTGTGTATGGTCTAAACTTTCTTTACCACTGTTTGATATCACTATTGAGTTTTCATTACTGTAAATGTTGATTTTTCCACCTTTTTGAGTGTGTCTGATAGTGTTGGAAAGCAGATTGTAAATAAGCGTTTCCAACAAAAATGAGTTGGCATTGACCACAAGAGATTTGGTTAAATGATTTGATAATTCAAATTGTTTTTCATTCAAATAGTCTTCAAAAAGAATTATTCCTGTTTCTATAAACTCCTTAATATCCAATTGTTCCTGATTACTGTATTGATGGTTTTCTACTTTAGCCAACAGAAGTAGGTTTTTGTTAATGCGGGAGAGACGGGATAATGGTGCTGCAATACTATTTACTAGTTCTCTGATTTCAGGCGATATGTCTTTTTGTTGAATTAATAAATCCATTTTAGATTTGAGCAGGGCAATGGGTGTTTGAAGTTCATGTGAAGCATTTTCGATAAATGATTTTTGTTGCTGATAGGTGTTCACATTATTTGCTATCAAGTAGTGTAATGATTGATTCAATTCTTGAAATTCCTGAATATCTGATTCTGGAAGATAGATAGCACTATCCTTTGAAAGTTCAAAGGATTTAAGAGAGCTTAGTGTTTGATAAAATGAATACCATGTCTTGGCTGCTATTCTTTTATTCAGAAGAATGAATCCAAAAATCAGAATAACAAAGAAGAGTAAGGTAATTAATGCTACAGCGGCAAATGTTTCATCGGATTCTTCCACATTGGTCTCAATGGTTAAAATATAGGGTTCTCCATTTAATTGCACCAATGATTTTAAACTACGAAATCGATCTTTTCCATCGTCTTCATCATATACGTTTGGTCTGATGACTTCATAAATACTGTCTTTAAAAAAAATCGTGTTCTCTGCTTTTACAATCGAAACACCAGGTTGTAGTTCTCCCCAAATTTGATTGATGTTTTCTATTTCGACTGGTGTAAACTGCTTGGATTGAAGATTTTGTTTGGTATGTTGTAAGGTAAGCCAATTGTTCTCATCCAGCTCACTTTTCCATATATAGTCAATAACTAATACGTAAACAGGAATGCTAATCACCAAAATTATCATGGCGTAAAGAGCAAATGCCTTCAATGGTTTGTTGAGTAGTCTAGTCATTTTTCCCATTTATATCCAGTCCCGTATATGGTTTTGATGTAGTCTCCATATTCTTTCTCCTTGAGCTTTCTCTTTAGATTTTTGACATGTGCATATACAAAATCATGGTTATCGAACATATCAGCAAAGTCCCCTGAAAGGTGTTCGGCTAAAGCTCCTTTTGAAAGGACTCTGTTTTTATTGCCTATGAAGAAAAGGAGTAAATCATATTCTTTTTTGGTCAGGTTTATCGGTACATTATGAACTTTTACTGTTTTAGCATTAATATCAATGATTATTTCATTTTGAACAATCTGATTATTACTATCAAATTGTTTCCTCCTAATCAATGATTCAACTCTCGCTGCTAACTCAGCCTGATGAAAGGGCTTGGCTAAGTAATCATCAGCTCCGAGTTTAAGTCCTTTTATTTTATCTTCTATGGCGTTTTTAGCTGATATAATGATTACTCCATCCTGCTTATTTAGTCTTTTAAGCTCTTCTAAAATAATTAACCCATCACCACCAGGTAGCATTATATCCAATAAAATACAATCGTAATCATGCTCATAAATCTTTTTCATTGCGGTCTGAAAATCTGAAGCATATTCGCATAGGTATTGCTCGTTGGTAAGGTATTTTACCATGTCTTCAGCAAGTTCTTGTTCATCTTCTATAATCAGGATTTTCATTGTCGCAAATATAAGTATCAAATTAGAAGGAATTTTGAACTTAAAGGATTGTGAAGTCGGGTAAGTGTATATTTAATATCTGAGATAAGTATATCTTACTTATCTTTATATTAAAATGCAAAGAGTTTAAGCTTTTTTAATAACCTAATTTTGAGGACGTTTTTATTACTATATTTACATCTTTAACAATAAAGTTCGACATTTGAACGGTTTGGGGTACTTAATCTAAGCCTCAACCTAATTATAGACAAATGTTGAGGCTTTTTAATAAACAAACATTATGGGATTTTTTAAAAACATTAAAGATAAGCTTGGGATTGGTGGTGTTAAGGTAGAACTGAAAACCAATGGTCAGGCTTCTAAAGAGTCGAAAACAATAGACGGAACTGTGGTTCTTACTACAAAAAGCGAGCAAGAAATTGTTAACATTGAAGTGAAGTTCATGGAGAAGTTTACCACAGGAAGAGGTGATGACAAGACAGAGAAGGAGTTTGAACTTGGAAAAGTGGTTATTCCGGCTAACTTTAAAATTACTCCAGGTGAAACAAAAGAAATTCCATTTTCGGTACCATTTCAATTAGTTAAATCTAATGCTGACGAATTAAAAGAAAAAGGTGGTGCTTTAGGTACTTTGGGTAAAGTAGCGGCTTTCGCTAACAAAGAGGTTTCTGAATATTATCTGGATGCCGAAGCAGATGTTAAAAGTGCTGCTTTAGACCCTTCTGATACAAAGGAAATAAAGCTTGTTTAGCTTATTTTACTTAGCTAAGTAATATCTTCTTAATTTATAAACGGTTGAATTAAATACATAAATGGTAGGGATACTATAATGTAAACCATTTATCTTTGAGGCGCTTTAATACATAATGTTATTTTTGCGACCTAATTATTGGCGGATGAAAAAAATTAGCTTACTACTTTTACTATCAGGATTTATATTTTCAAATTTTATATTGGCACAAAATGCTAATATCAGAGGTTTTGTGTATGATAAAAAAACAGGTGAGCCCGCTATATTTTGTACAGTTGTTTTAAAAGGGACTAGCTTAGGAACTTCTTCCGATATCAATGGTTTTTACTCCATTACCAAAGTGCCACCGGGTAGTTATACTGTAATGGCTACGCAAATAGGTTTTGATACTGCTTACGCTAAAATAACCATAAAAGGAAATGAAGTAGTTAATCAAAAATTATTTATTGGAGAAACCGCAATTGATATAGGAACTTTTGAAGTTAGTGCTGAAAAAGAAGAACAAACTACTCAGGTTAAAATGTCTGTTACAAAGCTTACTCCCAAGGAAATTAAAAAGCTTCCTACAATTGGGGGAGAGTCAGATTTAGCGCAATATTTACAGGTGTTACCGGGAGTAGTATTCACAGGTGACCAAGGTGGACAATTATATATTAGGGGAGGTACTCCTATTCAAAATAAAGTGTTAATGGATGGTATGATTATTTATAACCCATTTCACTCTATCGGTTTGTTTTCTGTATTTGATACAGACATTATTAAGAACGCTGATATTTACACAGGTGGATTTGGCTCAGAATACGGTGGAAGAATTTCATCTATCATGGATATATCTACAAAAGATGGGAATAAAAAACGTCTTTCGGGAAAGGTTTCAGCTACTACTTTTAGTGCGGGAACTTTATTAGAAGGGCCGATATTCAAAGAAAAAACATTGGGTGGAAATAGCAGTTCATTTTTGTTATCTGCCAAGCATTCTTACTTGCCACAGAGTTCTAAATTGTTTTACACCTATATTGATACTGCCGGATTACCATATACTTTTACAGATATTTATGCTAAGGCGTCATTTAATTCTGCTAACGGAAGTAAGTTTAATGTTTTTGGTTTTAACTTTAAAGATGGAGTTAATTATCAAGGCGTTTCAGATTTAGGATGGAATTCTTTTGGGTTGGGTTCTAGTTTCGTGTTAGTACCCGGAAATTCAAGAACTTTGATTGAAGGTAATATTGCCTATTCTAAATATGATATTTCTTTAACTGAGGATAATCAACAACCGAGAACTAGTGGTATAGATGGATTTAATGTGGGTATGGGTTTCACCAATTTCTTTGGAGAAAACCAAACAAAATATGGTTTTGAAATTTTAGGTTTTTCAACTAATTTCTTGATTTTTAATGAAGCTAATAGAAAAATAGAACAAAATCAAAATACTACTGAGCTGGCAGGTTACTGGAATTTCAGGTTTAACAAAGGAGATTTTGTAATTGAGCCGGGTTTAAGAGTACAATACTATGCTTCTTTGGCAACACCGTCAGTTGAACCAAGGTTTGCATTAAAGTATAATGTAGGGGAAAAAGAAAACTTTAGAATTAAACTAGCTACAGGAATGTATTCTCAAAATCTAATTAGTGCTAATTCTGATAGAGATGTGGTGAATTTATTCTATGGCTTTTTATCAGGTCCTGACAATATTCAATCTACTTTTCTTAAAGAAAATGGGGACTTAAAAGATATTACTCATAAGCTTCAAAAAGCAAATCACTTTATTTTAGGATTTGAATATGACATCATTAAAAATGTGAAGTTAAATGTAGAAGGCTATTATAAAATGTTTACCCAGCTTACAAACATTAACAGAAATAAAATATTTGATGACACTCAAGAAAATGCAGCAATTCCTGATGTTCAGAAAAAAGACTTTATTATTGAAACAGGAGATGCTTACGGTGTCGATTTTTCATTAAAATATAGCCTTAAACATATTGATTTGTATGCCGTTTACTCTCTAATGAAAGTTGATAGATGGGATGGAATTAGAAAATACTCTCCGGTATTTGACAGAAGACATAATGCCAACTTTGTTGCCTCTTGGGAATTTGGAAAAGACTTGAATTGGGAATTAGATGTTAGATGGAATTTAGGTTCTGGATTCCCTTTTACACAAACTCTAGGGTTCTATCAAGATTATACATTTAACAACGATGTTAACTTTGATTATACTACTCAAAATGCAAATTTAGGAATTCAGTATGCTGAAATTAATCAGGGTAGATTACCATACTATCACCGACTTGATTTAAGTTTAAAAAGAACCTTTGTAGTATCAGAAAATTCTGTAATTGAATCTACCCTGAGTGTTACTAATGCTTATAACAGAGAGAACGTATTTTATTTTAACAGAGTAACCTTTGAAAGAGTAAATCAGCTTCCATTAATGCCCAGTTTGGGCGTTACCTGGAAGTTTTAATTAAAGTTTTCTTCTTTTAAGTTCTTTTGTTATCAGTTGAAGTTCTCTTCCTGTTTGTCCTGCAACTGAAGTATTTTCATTGGCTCTTCTTATTAAATAAGGCATTACCTCTTTTACAGGTCCATAAGGAACATATTTAGCAACATTAAAACCTGCTTCGGCAAGGTTATATGAAATGTGGTCGCTCATGCCTAGTAGCTGAGCAAAATAAACTCTTTCATCATTTTTTGCTATTCCTTTTTCAAGCATTAGTTGAGCTAGATACATAGAGCTATTTTCATTATGTGAGCCACAACAAACAGATACTTCATTTATATTTTCGATGCAATACTCTATGGCTTTATCAAAGTCAGAGTCAGTATTTGATTTTGTGGTTTGAATAGGTGATTCATATCCCATTTCTTTGGCTCGCTCTCTTTCCTTTTCCATATAAGCACCTCTTACAATCTTTACCCCTGTAAATTTATTCTGGGCTTTTAAGTCAATATGAAGTTGCTTTAAATAGGGTAAGCCTTTTTTTCTATAAAGCTGAACGGTGTTATATATGAACGCTTTTTCAGAGTTAAAATGTAACATCATTTTAAAAGCAAGGTGGTCAATTGCAGCCTGTATCCAGGTTTCTTCAGCATCTATTAACACCTTGACCTTTTTGTCAAAAGCAATGGAGCATATTTCAAAAATTCTTTTTTCAATTTTTCCCCATGCTTCTCCTTCAAACATAAGTGTGCTACTGGCTTTTTCTAAAACTTTAAAAGGTCCCAGTCCGGTAACTTTAAATACACAAAAAGGAATGTTTGGAGTGTTTTCAGCTCTTATAATAGTCTGAATCACTTCATTTTTACATGATTCAAAGTCTTCCGTACTTTCTTTTCCTTCTACCGAATAATCCAGAATAGTCTTTACATTATAATTCGCCAGTTCTGTAATTTTTTTTGAAGAGTCTGTAATGCTTTCTCCTCCGCAAAAATGCTCAAAAACAGTATTTTTGATTAAACCTTTAATAGGGAAATGAATGGCTAAAGCAAACTTTAGCAATGGAGTGCCAAGAGAAACCATCCAGTTGTAACTAATAAGCTTAAAAAGGTAGTAAGCTTTCTTTAGTTGTTTATCTGACTTTCCTGCAAAAGCGACTTCAGTATTTTCGAAAGAAATCAATTGGTTAAAATTTTTGACAAAAATAGACTGAATTGTAAAACAACCAACTCTAAATAAAAAGAAGCGTAAGATTTTTATCTTTACAGTTACTAATTAAGCGAATGAGAAAGTTTTGTTTTGTATTTATGCTTGTATTGCCTTTTACCTTTATAAAGGCAAATGAATTAGTGGACTCTCTTAGAAAGCAATATTCTCAATCAATTAAAGACACTTCATTTATTACCAAGTTAATAGCGGAGAGTAAGAAAATTCCTTCTCACTCTGCTAAGGTAGATTTATTAAAGGAAGCTGTTATTATTTCAGAAAGGTATGATTATGCCGAAGGTTATCGAAGATCTTTATACCATCTGGGTTCAGCTTATCATCATAGCTCACAATTACAAAAAGCTCTTCAAACCTTATATGAGGGACTAAAAGCTGCAGAAACAGCTAATGATAAGGTAATGAGTGCTAATTTTTATAATGAAATAGGTGGTGTTTACTATAATGTGGAAGATTATAATAATGCATTTGATTTTTTCAATAAAGCATTACAAATACGTACGGCATTAAAGGATACAACTCTTATGGCCGGCTCATTTAACAATATAGGAGAAATTTATCGGTTAAAAGGAAACCCTAAGATGGCCTTAGAGTTTTATAAACAAGCTGCCGAGATAAACGAAAAATACCGGCAAGAAAAATGGCTGACCATTAATTATCAAAATATCAGTTCGGCTAATCGTATGCTAAAGCGATATGACGAAGCTGAAAAATATGCTGTAAAGTGTACTC
Source organism: Bacteroidia bacterium (assembly GCA_030426475.1). Lineage (GTDB taxonomy): Bacteria > Bacteroidota > Bacteroidia > Flavobacteriales_E > Vicingaceae > CALALS01. The sequence goes on along the minus strand of JAUHYR010000009.1, from coordinate 41,430 downwards.
AGCTTGCTGAAAAACAAAACTCACATATTCTTAAAATGTATGCCTACACAAATATGGGCGATTTGTATAATGCGCTTAAAAAGTATGATGTGGCTATTGATTTTTACAAAATGGCATATATGTTGGCAAAAGGCGTTTCACTGGTTCATTTAAGAAATGTTTCTGAAGGGTTGGCAAAAAGCTATATGGGGCTTCAAAAGTTTGATAGTGCCGCTACTTATTTCCAACAACATATTATTTGGAAGGACTCGGTAATGGATAGCGAAAAGCACAAAATGTTTTTATATACTGAGTCGAAACAGCGAACAGATTTAGCTAAAACCGAGATTGAAAACTTAAAAATGTCGAAAGAGCTATCTGATTTAAAACTATTAGAGAAGGATGAGGAAAGACTTTACTATATTTTAGGGATAATTTTTCTGGTAATATTTGCTATTGTACTATTCTTTAGGTTTTATGAAAAGAAAAAAATTAATAAGCGATTAAATTTAGCCTTAAAGGAAAGAGAGATTTTACTAAAAGAAGTTCACCATAGAGTAAAAAATAATTTCCAGCTGATATATAGCATGCTTAACTTACAATCAAGTTCTATTTCTGATAAGCTTTCCAAAGAAATACTAAGTTCAGCAAAAAGCAGGGTAAATGCCATGGCAATTATTCATGATAAGATTTATCAAACGGATGATTTATCATCGGTTAAACTGAAACCTTACTTTGAACACATTATTCAGTTGACGGAAAAACACTTTAATGATAGCGATGTAAAAGTTGAATTAATAGCCGAAGAAACAGAGTTAGATATTGAATCAGCAATTTCATTTGGTTTAATTTTAAATGAATTGCTAAATAATTGCTATATGCATGCCTTTGATCATACCAGAGAAGGGCATATTACGGTTAGGCTTGAAAAGTCAAACAAAAATATTGGGCTTCATGTAAAAGATGATGGTAAAGGCTTGCCGGAAAATTTAGATATGGAAAACCTTTCTACATTAGGTTTAGAGCTGGTATATCTTTTAACTGTTCAGCTGAAAGGTGAGGTAAAACACTTTAATGATAATGGGGCTAACTTTTTAATCAGTTTCCCTCTTCCCGCTTAGTGTAGTCAATAATGTCAACAGTTAGATAAGATGCTAAATCATTTGCAAATTTTTGAGCTTTTTTGATATTCTCAAATCTTCCGGCTTCAACTTTTTGTTTTGAAGTAGTCATTAGATAAACGACAATAACGCCAAACTGAACGGTAGATGAATTCCCCATTGCTCTCACTGAATTAAATGTCTGGTTCATTTTTCTTGAAGTGATAGAAACAGAGGTGATTTCAGGAAGATGTTTCCAACCTTCGCTTAAACTAAAAACAAAAAGAAAAGAAAATAATTTTTTATAGCGCTTTTTAGTTTTATCAATTTTTATCTGGGCTGATTTAAAAACCTGATGATTGTCAAGAACTTCATTCATCTTTTTTATATTCTAGCATTATAAATTTTAGCATACAAATCTTTATACTTTTCTAGTATCGGCTTTCTTCTTAATTTGAGTGTCGGAGTGAGCTCTCCGCCTTCTATACTCCATACGATTGGTGTTAACTGAACGTTTTTAAGTTGTTCGTATTTTGCAAAAAAGGTATTGTATTTATCTATTTCTTTTTGAATCCTAGCTACTACTTTTTCATTTACAATCATTTCTTCATTGGTTGTGTAATTAATTTCTTTTCGCTTGCACCATTCTTTTAAATAGTCAAACGCAGGCTGTATAATAGCAGAAGGATGTTTTTCACCTTCACCTATTACCATTAATTGTTCAATAAAGTGAGATTCTTTAAACTTGTTTTCCAATACTTGTGGAGCTACATATTTTCCACCCGAAGTTTTGAATATTTCTTTTTTTCTGTCAGTTATTTTTAGAAAACCATCTTCAAATTCTCCAATATCTCCGGTGTGTAGCCATCCGTCTTTGTCAATTACTTCGTCAGTAAGGTCTTGTCTTTTGTAGTAGCCCATCATTACATTAGGTCCTTTGGCCAATATTTCTCCGTCTTCTGCAATTTTTATTTCTACATTATCTAGCGGTCTTCCAACAGAGCCAATCATAACCCCATTGTCTTTTTGGCAGTTGACCGCTAATACGGGAGAAGTTTCTGTTAGTCCGTAACCTTCCATCACAGGTATTTTTGCTGCTAAAAATATTCTGGCAAGTCTAGGTTGTAGTGGCGCACTACCCGAAGCAACTGCTTGGCAGTTTCCTCCCAAGGCTTCTCTCCATTTGCTAAAAATAAGTTTGTTGGCAATACTTAATTGAATATTATAAAAGAAGCCCATGTTTTTTCTTGGGTCATACTTTAGCCCTAATTCAACTGCCCAGTAAAATAATTTCTTTTTTAATCCGGTTAACTCGGCACCTTTTGCCATTATTTTATCATATACTTTTTCTAAAAGTCTTGGAACTGCCGTAAAAACCTGTGGTTTAACTTCTCTCAGATTATCGCCTATGGTATCCATTGATTCAGCATAATAAACAGAAACCCCTGTGTAGATATATAAGTAAACTACCATTCTTTCATAAACATGGCATAGCGGTAAAAAGCTTAAAGATTTTCCTTGTGCATCTACCGGTAATCTAGGCTTACTTCCAAAAACATTACTTACTATATTTCGGTGCGAAATCATTACACCTTTTGGTTTTCCGGTAGTACCGGAAGTATATATCAAAGTAGCCAATTCGTCTTCTTTTACCTTATCTCTATATGCCTGAAGAGAAGACTTATCATCATTTTTACCAAGTTCTTTTATTTCTGTCCAGTGTTTTTCTCCTGCTATTTGATTAAACGTATATACTGCTTTTAAAGTAGTAACCTGATTTTTTATGGCATTTACTTTTCCTAAAATTTCATCATCCGAAACAAAAACCATTTTAACTTCTGCATCATTCATAATGTAGGCATAATCTTCTTCCGTAATAGTGGGATAGATGGGGACATTGATGGCTCCTATTTGTAAAATGCCTAAATCAGTAATATGCCATTCGGGTCTGTTATTAGAAATGATTGCAATTTTATCGGTAGGTTGTATGCCCAGTTTTAGTAATCCTAAACTAAATTCATTGGCTTGATTAATAACGTCTTTTATACTGTATGTAATCCATTTTCCATTTTCTTTAGCTGCTAAAGCGTCAGATTTTGGATAATTCTTAAGTTGATGGTAATGAAGGTCAAAAATTCTTTTAATTTCGCTCATACAGAATAGTTTGTATAAAGTTAAAAATTTTATTTGAGTATATGTTTGATAAAATCACAGAAAAAGAATCTCTCTATCAGGATATTGATAAAATGTCGGTCAATGAAATTTTAACTAATATCAATCAGGAAGATAGGAAAGTGGCTGAAGCTGTTGCTAAATCCATACCTCAAATAGAAAGTTTAGTAGTGGCGCTTGAAGAAAAAATGAAAAATGGAGGGCGACTTTTTTATATTGGAGCGGGTACAAGCGGAAGATTAGGAATAGTAGATGCTTCTGAATGCCCGCCAACTTTTGGCGTTCCTTTCGGTATGGTAGTAGGATTAATTGCAGGAGGTGATAATGCTATTAGAAAAGCGGTTGAGTTTGCAGAAGATGATGAAAACCAGTGTTGGAAAGACTTAATGGAGTACGAAATTTCAGAAAATGATACGGTAATTGGTATTGCTGCTTCCGGTACGACACCTTACGTTATTGGCGGTTTGAAAAAATGTAATGAAATGGGTATATTAACGTCTTGTATTACATGCAATCCGGGAAGTCCGGTGGCTAGCAATTCTAAAATTCCCATTGAGGTAAATGTTGGTCCCGAATTTGTTACCGGAAGTACCCGAATGAAAAGCGGAACAGCACAAAAGTTAGTATTGAACATGATTTCCACTTCTGTAATGATTAAGCTTGGCAGAGTGAAAGGAAATAGAATGGTAGATATGCAATTGAGTAATAATAAACTGGTGGATAGAGGAACTAAAATGGTAATGGAGGCATTATCTATAAAATATGAGGATGCAAATAAATTATTGGCGAAATACGGAAGCGTTAGAAAAGCAATTGAATCACAACAATAGATGAATAGATTTACCCTTAGAACGATTATCATTCTTGCGGCAATTTCTTTAATAGGAATTATTGCCACTCAAATCTATTGGGTTAAAAAAGCTTATAGCATAGAGGAAAAGCAGTTTAACGAAAGAGTTCATTTGGCCTTAGTAAATGTGGCTCAACAAATTCTGGATGTCAATAAAGATCCCTCTGAATTGTACGACCCTGTGGAGCAGGTTTCATCAAATTACTTTATAGTAAGTATGAATGATACTTTACATCCATACTTGCTGGAGTCCTTTTTAAAATCAGAGTTTGAGTTGAGAAACATTCAACTTGACTTTGAATATGTTATTTACGATTGCTTTACAGATTCTGTAGTATTTGGAAACTTTGTTCAGGTTAAAACAGAAGAGAAAGAAGAGATTGTAGAATTTACCAGCGGTAGTCAGTGGGACAGGAGCGGGCATTATTTCGGAGTATATTTTCCGGGAAAAGCTGCCTTTTTAATCAAAGGAATGGATTTTTGGATTTATACTTCTATCCTTATTCTTTTTGTAGTAGGGTTTTTTGCCTATTCGGTTAATGTAATGCTAAAGCAAAAGCGATTATCAGAAATTAAAAACGACTTTATTAATAACATGACGCATGAGTTTAAAACTCCTATTTCCACTATTAACTTGTCTGCAGATGTTTTGCTAGGTGATGAAATTGGTGCTCAGCCCGAAAGGCTAAAATCTTACGCTAACATTATAAAAAGTGAAAATCAACGTCTTAAAACACAGGTAGAAAAGGTGTTGCAGTCTGCCTTGTTAGATAAAAGTGGTTTAGAGCTTGAACCTCAAAAAATTAATTTGGTTGAATTAATCGAAAACACAGTTAGAAGTTTTGCATTAATTATTGAAGAAAAGAAAGGAGAGATTTCTTTTCAGAAATCAGCTAATGAAATTTATGTAAAGGCTGACAAAATGCATCTAGGTAATATTATTTCTAATTTAATAGATAATGCAATAAAGTATAATACTAATCCTCCAAAAATTGATATTAAATTAGAGCAACAAAAAAATGGCATAGTTTTTACTATAACCGACAACGGAATTGGAATTTCTAAAAAGGCACAAAAGCTGATTTTTGAGAAATTTTACAGAGTTCCTACCGGAAACGTGCATGATGTAAAAGGATTTGGCTTGGGATTGAATTATGTAAAGACAGTTGTTGAAGCACACAAAGGAAAAATAAGAGTGAATAGTGAACTAAATAAAGGAAGTGAATTTATAATCTGGCTACCAATTAAATAATAAAAATGAACAATTTAAAAATACTTTTAGCTGAAGATGATGTTAACTTAGGTTTTGTTGTAAAAGACCAATTACTACAAGAGGGGCATAAAGTGAAACTCTGTGTTGATGGGCAACAAGCTCTTGAATCATTTGCTACTGAAAGCTACGATATTTGTTTGTTAGATGTAATGCTTCCTAAAAAAGACGGATTCAGTATCGCTCAAGAAATAAAAAAATTGCGTCCTGCTACGCCCATTATTTTCATTACCGCTAAAGAACAAACAGACGATAAATTAAAAGGCTTTGAAGTAGGAGCCGATGATTATATAACCAAACCTTTTGACTTTAGAGAGCTTAAAGTGAGAATGGAAGCTGTTTTACGAAGAGTTTCAGGTGAAGTAAAAACTGAGATAAATGAGTTTAAAATAGGTAAGTTTACCCTTAAACATAAAGAGAAAGTATTGTTTTGTAAAGATGAAGAACAAAAACTTTCTAAAAAAGAGGCAACGCTATTAAAGATTATGGCAGAGCGTAAAAATGAAGTGTTGCCAAGAGAAATGTTACTCAATTTTGTGTGGGGAAAAGATGATTATTTTACCGGTAGAAGCATGGATGTTTTTATTTCAAAACTTAGAAAATACCTAAGCACGGATTCTTCCGTAGAAATTGAAAATGTGCACGGCATTGGGTTTAAGTTGAAGGTGGGGTAATAAGTAGTGTTAAAAGTTTTTTCTAAAACTTTCTTCATCTATATTTTCCAAAAGCACAATAATATTTTTAAATGCTTTTTCATGAAAACCGTATTGGGTTTCTTTTAGTTCAGTTATAGCTTTTTCTTTATTCCAGTTATCATATACAATTCTGTAGGCGGCTATTACCGCACCTGTTCGGTCGGCTCCATGTAAGCAATGTACTAAAATAGGCTTTTCACTTTCTTTTATCATTTTTAAAGCTACAACTAAGTCTTCTTCACTAATTTTCCAGGTATTAATTTTTACTTCTTTTTGAATAAGCTTTGTGCCTTTTAGTTCATTTTTATCACTTCTTTTATGGCGTAAGTTCAGCACGGTTTTTATTCCATATTGCTCAATCAGCAACATATCTTTTTTGGTAGGTTGCCCACAACGGTAGAGTTCTTCATTTACTTGATGAAAATTATTAACCTCACTAATTTCTTTACTCTGATGGCAAGAAAAGAGGAGAAGCCCTAAAACTGCAAATAGCCCTGTTTTAATTGTCATACACCAAAAATACAATAAAGTTCTTTCTATATTTGAGCAAACTAAACGCTTGAAATTCTTACAGCACATAGCTCAATATTTAATCGAAAACCATGCTTCTAATATAGAAGACGTAACGGTAGTGTTGCCCAACAAACGAGCAGGAATTTTCTTGAAAAAATATTTGTCAGAGAAAGTTTCTAAGCCTATTTGGTCTCCAAATATTATCAGTACAGAAGATTTGGCTGGACAACTTTCGGGTAAGCTGCAGTTAGATGAACTTTCATTAGCTATGGAGTTTTATAAAGTTTATTTGGAAGTTGAAGGAGCAGAAGCACAAGCTTTTGAAGATTTTAGTTATTGGGCAAATGTGTTATTGGCTGATTACAATGAAATAGATAGATATCTGGTAAACACCCAAAAGTTTTTTACTTATTTAAAGAGTGCAAAGCAAATGGAAACCTGGAGCCCTGATGGAAAAGAGTTGACGGAACTTCAGGAAAACTATATTCGTTTTTGGGAGAAAATGGGTGATTACTACTATGCTTTTCAAAAACATTTAGATGAAAATAATTTTGCTTATCACGGCAAAGTGTATCGTTATGTAGCCGAAAATATTGAAGCTGAAGAGATAGTTTCTGAAATAAAAAAAATGCCTCATATCATATTTGCGGGATTTAATGCGCTTACAAAGGCAGAGGAAATAATTGTCGACCATCTTTCTGTTTTTTATGATGCAAAAGTGTTTTGGGACGTAGATGATTATTATCTAAATGATATTAATCAGGAAGCAGGATTGTTTGCCAGAAATAATAAAAGGAACTTCTCTAACTCAATATTTATATCTGATAATGGATTTGAAAATATTACAAAAACTATTAATGTTTATGGAATTACAGGAAACATTGCTCAGGTAAAATATGTCGCTGAAATTTTAAATCAGTTAGACGATTATGAAGATACTGCCGTAGTACTTGCCGATGAAAAATTATTGCCGGCCGTACTTCAATCAATTCCTGAAAAGGTTGATAAGTTTAATGTAACGATGGGTTATCCTTTGCAGTTTTTACCCATATACAGCTTTTTCGATTCTCTTTTCAAACTATACATTAACTATGGCAGATATAGACGAGACAAGTTCCATTATGCCGATGTATTGGCAGTATTAAATAATAAATACTTTAATGAATTTAATCATGCGGAAAATGCCTTACAGCATTTTTTGAAGAGAATAAAAAACAATAACCTGCTCTTTCTTTCTTTAGATGATTTTGAAAAAGGAGTTGATGTTAAACTATTCAAATTATCTCCTTCACCTGTTCAATTTTTAAACGACTTAGTAAATTTAATTAGCGAACTAAAAGATATTTTAATTGAGAAAGACAAGGAAGCGAATATTTATGAAATTGAGTATTTGTATCGGTTTTCTACTCTGTTTAAACAGCTAATTAATTACACAAAAAAATATCATTTTGTAGATTCTATTAAAGCTTTATATAATGTATTCAGAACGGTAGTTAGGAGTGAAAAAATAGATTATTACGGAGAGCCATTGAGTGGTTTACAAATAATGGGAATTCTTGAAACTAGACTATTAGACTTTAAAAATGTAATATTACTTTCTGTGAATGAAGGAAATTTGCCTGCCGGAAAAACACAGAATTCATTTATTCCTTACGATTTTAAAAAGGACATTTTTAAATTACCCACTCACTATGAAAAAGACGCCATTTTTGCTTACCATTTTTACCGCTTAATTCAACGAGCAGAAAATGTTTCATTGCTATATAATAACGATAAAGCTGTAATTGGTAGTAATGAAAAAAGCAGATTTATACTTCAGCTTGAAAATGAATTGCAAAGTGCAAACAAAACACATAAAGTTTGCCTAAAACAGGTGAGTGTGGGCAATGCGGCTATTCAGTCAACTCACAAATTTGTTAAGTCTGATGAGCAGATAATTCAAAAGCTTATTGAAAAATATGAAAGTGGAATTTCTCCCAGTTTTATAAATAATTACATCAATTGTCCGTTTGATTTTTATCATACCTATATTTTAGGTTTACGAGAAGAGGATGAAGTGGAGGAAAAAATTGAAGCTAATACATTTGGAAATATTATTCATCAGAGCTTAGAAAAACTGTATACTCCATATCTTAATCAGATACTTTTACCTGAAGATATTTATAAGATGCAAAAAGAGGCTTTAAAAGTTATCGAAAATGAGTTTAAAGAGAAGTTTGGAAGTTATTATAACCAAGGAAAAAATCTTTTGGCTTTTCATGCGGTAAAAGAATATGTATCTATTTTCCTACAAAAGGAAAAAGAATTAGTTAAGGAAAACGAGCTTGTTGTAAAGGGATTAGAGCAAGAATTGAGCTATGAAACTAAACTTGATAGCTTACCTATTAAATTAAAAGGAAAAATAGACCGAATAGATTCTTTAAATGGTCAACTTAGAATTATAGATTATAAAACGGGCAGGGTAGATGACGGGAAACTAAATATTAAAAACTTAGATAAGTTTTTTGAAAACAAGGATTATAAAATTGCATTACAGTTAATGTTTTATCGCTTGTTGGCTCAAAAGAATTACCCTGAATTTGAGGCCATTACTGCAGTTATTAGTTTTAAAGAAATTAGTAAAGAGCCTTCGGTTTTAAAGGGTGATATCAGTAATGAAGTAATAAATCAGTTTGAAGAAAGCCTCTATTCTTTTTTAACAGAAATTATTCAGCCGGATTTAATTTTTGAGCATAATCAAAGTTCAAATTACTGCAAATATTGCTCTTAATCTCTTCTATTCATGTAAATTGAAACATAGTAAAGGAGTGTGGCAAGTGAACCAAGTGCAGCTACAACATAGGTTAATGCAGCCCATTTTAAAGCATCTTTTGAACCTGCGTACTCTGTGGAGTTAACAATTCCTCTTTGTTTTATCCATGCCAATGCTCTGTTGCTGGCATCAAACTCTACCGGAAGTGTAATGAAGCTAAATGCAGTAGTTGCAGCAAACAAAATAATTCCTATCAACAATAATTGAGGGAAACTATTTACCATAATAATTCCACCTATTAAAACCCATGGTAATACAGTTGATGTTACACTAACTATGGGAACTATTTTAGAACGTAATTGTAGCCAGGCATAGCCTTTTGCATGTTGCACGGCATGTCCTACCTCATGTGCAGCTACAGCCGCTGCAGCCGCATTTCTTTCGTTATAAACGGAATCACTTAAATTAACGGTTTTATTAGCAGGGTTATAATGGTCTGTTAACTGACCACTGACAGAAATTACTTTTACGTCATAAATACCATTGTCTTCAAGCATTTTTTCTGCCACTTCTTTTCCTGACATCCCATTTGCTAAATGTAATTGAGAGTATTTTTTAAACTTACTTTTTAATTGCCAGCTTACAGCCATTCCTATAACAGCAATTATAATTCCGATGATATATGCTCCAAACATTGTTTTTAAATTTTATGGTTTTAGTTAAGTCAATTTATGTGCCATGTCAAAATAGCCGACTTTTTGTCAGGAAGAATTAGATTTTTAAGAAATTCTCGATGATTTTTATGCCAAAATCTGTCATAATAGACTCAGGGTGAAACTGAACTCCTTTGATAGGAAGAGATTTATGTGCTATTGACATAATTTCGCCATTTATATCTTCAGAAGTAATTATCAATTCTTGTGGTAGGCTTTCTTTTTCAATTACCCAGGAGTGATATCTACCCACATTAAATTTTTCAGGAAGCCCTTTTAATAAAATGTCTTCATTCGTCTTGCTTATTTCAGTCTGGACTCCGTGTAAAACCTCATTTAAGTTTTTAAGTTTTCCGCCAAAAAATTCTCCAATGGCTTGTTGTCCTAAACAAACACCTAATATTTTTTTTCTTGAATGGTATTTTTGGATAATATCCATTAGTTTGCCTGATTCTTTTGGTAATCCAGGACCCGGAGATAGAATTAAATAATCACTATCTTCTATAAAGGTCTCATTTATTTCATCGTTTCTTAAAACTACCGGAGTAACATCAGAAACAGCTTCTACATAATGAACCAGATTATAGGTAAATGAATCATAGTTATCAATAACAACTACTTTTTTCAATTTATTTTACCAGTTTAAATTGATATGAAGAAATGTCTGAAGCCAGAAAAAAACCTAACGCACCGTTATCTACATTGCCTTTTATGTTTGCAGGAGGCCCGTCAAAAGGTCCACCATTCCACACGGTTTCTAGTGAAGCGGCAATTAAAAATTCGTAATAATTTCTTGGTATTGAAAGCATATCTACTTTAACGTCAGAGGTGTCATTTGCTAAATCTTCGGGAGCAAAGTAGTACAATTCCAAACCGGGAATGTAGGCCCCATCTACAAAGTCGTCAGAACTAAATACCATGTTTTCTAAACTACCATTATGTAGGGCAGAGTCTAGATAAACATCCCATTGATAATAATCGCCTTCACCCGGAGATTCTTGTGCCCACAAATACAATACATATTCACCATAAAAAGAATTGAAGTTATAAGTTATAGAGTCAATTGGAGTAACGGGAGTTATGGTTGAACTGGCAGTATGTTTTTCGCCATTACTTCTTTCTATATTTAATGTGTAAGTATAGCCCACTATTCCTGAATCAATAGACACTGTTTCGTAAATTCCGGGTTCTATTTCAATAAATTGGATAACCTTGGTTCCATCAGTAATTTCAACCTTTGCTCCTTCCTCTGCTTTTGGAATTTGATTGGTAAAATAGCTTGATGTTTGCGTCAAAATTATTCTATGTTTTTTTGCTTCTGTGGTAAAATAACCTTCAACAACAAGCCTTATGTTATCTTCCTTATTCAAGTCAAAGTCGATTTTTTCTGAACAAGAGTATAACACAATTAGAGGTAATATATATAGAATTGTTTTTTTCATACTTTAAAATTTAAAGTTATAAGTAATGGATGGAACTATGCTAAACAGATATATTTTATAAGCTTCCGTAACAGTTGGGTCTTCTTTTGATTGCTGAAAATTAATCGTAAAGGCATTTTTTCTCATATAAACATTGTAAGCTGAAAAATTCCAACTGCTTTGATAACCCCAACGCTTCTTTCCATTTTTCTTAGGACCTTTTTCTTCGGCAGTTTTTCCATTTACTGTTACAGAAAGATCTAATCTATGATACGAAGGCATTCTTTCTGCATTTCTGTCAGAATAAACAGGTATTACATTTCCTTTGTAAGTAAATCTTCCGGTAGGAACAGTAATGGGAGCTCCGGTAGAATAAACCCATGTCATTCCCACATCAACTCTTTTGGATATTTCATAAGAACCTACTACTGATACGTCATGAGTTCTGTCATAAGGAGCCAGATAAGTATTACCATTATTAATCTCTGCTATTTCTCGTTGTGTTCTGGATAAGGTGTAAGCAACCCATCCGGTAAATTTTCCTTGATTTTTTCTTACTAATAATTCCGTTCCGTACGACCAAGATTTACCTATTCTTAATTCACCTTCCAAGAATTTATTTAATAAAAGTTGGGCATGGTCTCTAAAATCAATTGAGTTGTACATCCATTTGTAGTAAACTTCAATAGAGGTTTCAAACATATTTTTCTTGAAATTTCTAAAATAACCAGCAGCAACCTGGTCTGCCTGCTGCGGTTTTACGTTTGGTGAGCTTGGAAACCATAATGCAAGTGGTGAAGCTGAAACAGAGTTGTTAGCTAATTGCAAATACTGAGCTGTTCTGTTATAACTGGCCTTAATTGAAGAAAATTCATTCAGAGTATATTTTGCAGAAAACCTAGGTTCAGGATTATAGTAAGATTGATAAATTCCTCCTGTAGTTTCTATTGTGTCGCTAGATGTATATAAGTCTGGGTTTGATTTATCGTACTCGTAGTAAGTTGTTTTTCCTAAGTTGTGAAATGACGAAAATCTTATTCCATATTCGATGGTTAATAGAGTGCCAATTTCTTGCTCATTACCAATATAAACAGCATTTTCTAATCCATAATTATCTGGGAGTACAAACGCATTGAAAACACTTTCTTCACCGCCTATTATTGTTCCGGGTTTGAATGTATGTTGAATACTTTGAGCTCCAAACTTTAACGTATTTTTTGGATTAATGAAATAGCTAAAATCTGCTTTTAAACTATAGTCTATAATATTTGACTCCCAGTTAAATTCTTGAATTCCGTCCGGTACTCCTAAATTATAATCAAACTTACTTGCTATAAATGTCACATTTGAAAAAAGTTTGTCATTAAACAAATGATTCCATCTAACTGTACCAGTTGAGTTTCCCCAACTCATTGAAAATTCATCACCAAATCTAAAGACGTCTCTTCCAAAATATCCAGACACAAAAATTCTGTTTTTGTCATTGATGATATAATTTGCTTTTGCATTAAAGTCATAGAAATAAAGCTTGTTTTTTCTTAAAGATGTGTCCTTAGCAAATCGTAAAAATTGATCGGCATAGGTTCTTCTTCCGGAAAGTATGAATGAGCCCTTGTCTTTGACAATAGGACCTTCAAGCGTTAATCTACTTGAAACTGTTCCAATTCCTCCTGAGCTGGAAAACTTTTTGGAGTTTCCTTCTTTCATTTTAATATCTAAAAGAGAAGAAAGTCTTCCACCATATCTTGCAGGTATTCCTCCTTTATAAATTTGTAAATCTTTTATTGCATCGCCATTGAAAACCGAGAAAAAACCTAATAAGTGAGAAGCATTGTAAACTGTGGCTTCATCTAACAAAACTAAGTTTTGGTCACTACCACCTCCTCTTACGAAAAAACCGTTATTTCCTTCTCCGCCACTTTGAATACCCGGCATTAATGTCATTGTTTTAATAACATCTACTTCCCCCATAAAAGCGGGAACTTTTTTAATGGCATCAATATCTAATTTCACAACACTCATTTGAACATCTTCCACATTAGCTTTTTGTTCTTTTTCATCTACCACCTCAAAAACATCCATCTGTTCAGCACTTTCACCTAACTCGGTATTTATTTTAATGTTTTTGTCGAGAATCACTTTTTGAGTGTAATTATCATACCCGATAAAGCTAATTACAATAGTGTATTCGCCTTTTGGAAGAGTTAACGAAAAATAACCGTATTCGTTTGCTGATGTTCCAACGCTCAATCCTTCTGCGTAAACGGTTGCACCAATCATTGCTTCACCTGTTCGCTTGTCTTTTACATAACCGCTAATGGTGTATTTTTCTTGGGAAAAGGCTGTGGTACTGAATATAATTAAGAGAGTTAGTAATGATATAAACCTTTGCATTAGCTCAAATTTGTTAAATGTAATATTGTGTTATTAGCGGAAACAAAAATAATAACAAAATGTTTCCAAAGTTTTTTATTTATTTAATTAAACAAAAGAAATGACAAAAGGTTTATAAAAAGGTTGCATGGTTCTTTTATTGTTTTTTTAGGACAACATCGTACAAGTCTGTTCTTCTGTCTTTTAAATTTTTCACACTCCCGAAATTGTGAAGTTCCTTTAATAAATCTAAATCTACGTCAACGATTAGAGTCGTTTCTGTGTTTGGTGTTGCCTCTACTTTTGTTCCATTGGTAGGGAAGGCAAAGTCAGCTGGAGTAAATACAGCAGATTGAGCAAATTGGATATCCATATTATTTACTTTTGGTAAATTCCCAACACTTCCGGCAATGGCTACATAACACTCATTTTCAATTGCTCTTGCCATAGCACAGTTTCTTACTCTTGTGTAACCATTTTGAGTGTCGGTTAAAAAAGGAACAAATAAAATTTTCATTTTTTGTTGTGCAAGTATTCTTGGTAATTCAGGGAACTCTACATCATAACAAATAAGCACACCTATTTTTCCACAATCTGTATCAAATACTTTTATGAGGTCCCCTCCAATCATTCCCCAATGATGTTTTTCATTTGGAGTAATATGAATTTTTTCATACATCTCATGGGTTCCGTCTCTCCTGCATAAAAAACCAACATTATATAACATTCCATCTTCTTTTTGATAGGGCATACTGCCTGTAATAATATTTGTATTATATGAAATGGCATATTGTTTAAATCGTTCCAGCAAAGGTTCGGTAAACTTTGCTAATTCTCTAATTGCATCCGCTTCATTTAGGTGATTGTAGTCCGACATTAACGGAGCGTTAAACAACTCAGGAAATAAAACAAAGTCACTTTGATAACCCGAAACAGCGTCAACAAAAAACTCTATTTGTTCACAAAGCGAGTCCATATCTTTAAATGGTCGCATTTGCCACTGAACTAAACCAAGTCTGACAACCGGATTAGCGGCATTTAAAAGTTTTGGGTGTTCGTCATAATAAATGTTATTCCACTCTAGTAATGACGCATATTCTAAGGATTCTGAGTCTCCAGGAAGATAGCCTTTCAGAATTCGTTTAACATGAAAATCGTTTGAAAGTTGAAAGGTGAGAACCGGATCAAAAATTTTCTTGAATTTTACTTCTTCTATATATTCTTTTGGTTTTAGTTTATGAGAATACTTTCCGTAATTCGGTAGCCTTCCTCCTGCAATTATGGCTCGCAAATTTAGGTTTTCACATAGCTCTTTTCTTCCGTCATATAATCTTCTTCCAAGTCGTAAGCCTCTGTATGCCGGATGGATAAAAACATCAATTCCGTAAAGAACATCTCCTTCCGGGTCATGTGTGTCAAAGGTATAATTACCGGTTATTTGTTCATATGTGTGTTTATCCCCAAATCTTTTATAATCTACAATTAAGGATAAGGCACTTCCAACAATTTTTCCATCAGCAACAATACATATTTGACCTTCCGGAAAAATTTCCAATAATTTTTCAATGTGATGCCTTTTCCAATAACTGCCAAGCTTTTTGTAGGCTTCTTTCATTGAGCTTTCCAGTTCTAAAAAGTCTTCTATTCTAAGGTTTCTTAATTCAATTGTTTTAACTGATTCTACTTTCATAAATTTATTTTATTGTACTAATAGTTTTGGTTCCATCATATCTAAAATAGCATATTTAACTCCTTCTCTACCTAGACCGGAATCTTTAATTCCTCCATAAGGCATGTGGTCAACTCTAAATGTAGGGGTATCATTAACTATAACTGAACCTGCATCAATTTCTTCAAAAGCTTGTTTAATTTCATTTTGCTGGTTGGTAAATATTCCTGCTTGTAAGCCAAAAGAGGTGTCATTTACTAATTTAATAGCTTCAGAAAGAGTTTTAAATTTTTCAATTACTACCACAGGTCCAAATACCTCTTCAGCATTTACTTTCATTTTTTTGTTTGTGCCGGAAATTACGGTAGCCGGATAGTAATTTTTTTCACGCTTTCCACCAAGTATAATTTTTGCTCCTTGTTTTTGCGCTTCATTTACCCATTTTTCGACCCTAATGGCATTTTTCTCATCAATCATATCAGAAATATCTGTATCAGATTTTAATGGGTTCCCGTAGTTTAATATTTTAGCTTTTTTAATAAAATCTTTTATGAACTTATTAAAGATTTTCTCATGAACATATATGCGTTGGGTATGAATACATACTTGACCGGAATAAGCAAATCCTCCTACAAGACATTTTTCAACGGCATCATTTATATTGGCAGAACCTGTAATTATACAAGCGGCATTTCCTCCTAACTCAAGTATCACTTTTTTCTTTCCCGCATTTTTCTTCATTTCCCAGCCTACGGCAGGTGAACCGGTAAAAGATAATAGCTTAATTCTTTCATCAGTTACCAGTAAATTACCAGTTTCTCTGTCCATTGGTAGAACAGAAAAAGCGCCTTTAGGAAGAATAGTTTTATTTATAATCTTTGCGAGTTCTAAGGCTAAAAGTGGGGTGGAGGAAGAGGGCTTAATAATTATTGGGCAACCTGATGCGATAGCCGGAGCAACCTTATGTGCCACTAAATTTAGCGGAAAGTTAAATGGACAAATACCACCAACTAAGCCAATAGGGAAGTACTTTACTAATCCTTCTTTTCCTTTACCTTTTTCTGTCCAGTCTAAACTGATATATTCTTTAGGCAGTCTTTTACTTTCTTCAGCGGCAATTAAAAATGTTTGAGAGGCTCTTTTGATTTCTCCAATGGCATATTTAAAAGGTTTACCCGATTCTTTAGAAAGTAGTTGAGCTAGCTTTTTTTCATTTTTTTGAATGTTGGTAGAAATAAAGTTTAATATTTCAAAGCGCTCATAGCTACTTAATTCATTTAATTTTTGTTGTGATTTTTCAGCTAATGAAATAGCTTTATTTAAATCATCTTTGCTTGCTTGCGATACTGTTGAAATTATTTTTATGGTATACGGATTTACTACATCAATAGATGATTTTGATGACTTCCATGTGCCTCCTAAATAAAACTTTTGTTGTTGCATAATTATAAAATAAAAAAAGCGATATCATTTGACACCGCTTTAACTAAATTTTTAGTTTGATTTTATATAATATTAACCAAATAAGTTAAAATTTGTGGAATATCAAATGAAGGCGCATTAAAACCAGAAACTTGTGCTTCAGTTGAATTACTTGAGCTTTCATTATCTGCTTTTTCAGAAATTTTTGAAGTTTTATACTGTCCGTCATTCATCTTATGAATGGTCGATATAATCATATCTTCAGTAATCGTTGCTTTATCGTATTCAATAAATGCCTTTTTACCCTCATAGTCTACTTTGCAGCTAGAAACACCTGTCATTTCAGTAAGCTTACTCTCAATCCCTTTTGCACAACCAACTGCACAAACCATTCCGTCAACAGCTAAATTTAAAGTCGCTTTTTCAACTACAGCAGATGAAGCTGCTTCAGGATTTTCCATTGGCTCATCTTTTTGCTCAGACTTACAAGCAAAAACCAAAACAGAAAGTGTCACTAACGAAAAAATTATTTTTTTCATAACGCTAAATTTTAGCAAAAGTAAGAAAAATGATGGTGACAAATGTTAAAAGTCCTTAAATTTTCTTTTCATTTGCTCCCTCAATGCAAAACAATCAACAGAAAAGCTGGATAGTATTAATTATGCTTGCCATAACCTGGGGAAGCTCATTTATATTAATGAAAAAGGGGTTGTTGGCATACGATAATGTTCAGGTAGGTGCGCTTAGGATGATTGTTGCCTCAGCCGTTTTGCTACCATTTTGTATAAAGCATTTTTCAATTATAAAAAAGTATTGGTTGCCATTACTTTTAGTAGGATTATTTGGTAATGGGCTTCCTTCATTTTTATTTACAAAGGCCCAAACAGTTATAAGTAGTTCATTATCAGGAATGTTAAATGCTTTAACACCTGTTTTTGCATTAACTATTGGCACACTGTTTTTTAGAGAAAAGCTTAATGCTATGAAAATAACAGGTCTGAGTCTTGGGGCTGTTGGGGTGGTATTGCTATTGTACAAAAGCGGAGGCATAGGCTATGATGAGAACATTATTTTTCATAGCTTGTATGTGGTTTTTGCTTGTGTTTGTTATGCTATCAGCATTAATATTATTCGCCATAAACTATCTGAAGTATCTTCTTTGCTAATTACATCAGCAGCTTTTATGTTTATTGGGCTTCCCTGCTTGGTTATTTTTCTTACAACGGATATAACTAGGGCGGTTAATAGCGAAGACTTTATGTTTAGCACGATGTGTATAGTAGTTTTGGCATTAGTCGGTACAGCCATAGCGGTAATAGCATTTAACTATCTAATTAAGTGGACTTCCTCTATTTTTGCGGCATCTGTTACATACTTAATTCCTATTGTGGCCATTCTTTGGGGTATTTTTGATTATGAGACCATTTCGTTTGTTCAAATTATAGGAATGGCAATGGTTTTAGTAGGAGTTTATGTTATAAATAGGAGTAAAGTAAAAAATGTACAATATAAATTTGTTGATAAATAAAATACTTTATTACCTTTGCGCCCCTAATTAAGTTAAATATGTATGCAATTGTAGAAATAGCAGGGCAGCAATTTAAAGTGCAAAAAGACCAACAAATCTTTGTTCACAGGTTAGATGCAAAAGAAGGCTCAAAAGTTGAGTTTGATGATGTTTATCTGATTGATGATAACGGTAAGATTAGCGTTGGCGCCCCAGCTGTAGAAGGAGCATTAGTTACGGCTAAAGTTCTTGAACACCTTAAAGGTGATAAAGTAATCGTCTTCAAAAAGAAAAGAAGAAAGGGTTACAAAAAGAAAAATGGTCATAGACAATACTTGACCAAGCTTCAAATTGAAGGTATAGCCGCTAGCGGAGCAAAAAAATCTGCAGCAAAAGCTGAACCTAAAGCAAAAGCAGAAAAAGTTGAAACTGAAGCCAAAGAAGTAAAGGCTGAGTCAAAACCTAAAGCTGTTAAAACTGAAGCGAAACCAAAAACAACAACTAAAAAGACAACAACCAAAAAGGTTGAAAAAAAGTCTGAAGAATAATAAGAACGTTTAAAATTTATCAACCATGGCACATAAGAAAGGCGTAGGTAGTTCGAAAAACGGTAGAGAATCACACAGTAAAAGATTAGGTGTTAAAATTTTCGGTGGTGAAAAATGTATTGCCGGAAATATTATTGTTCGTCAAAGAGGAACAAAACACAACCCTGGTAAAAATGTAGGTATTGGCAAAGACCATACTTTATTTGCCTTAACTGACGGTGTGGTAACTTTCAAAAAGAAAAGAGATAATAAATCTTATGTATCGGTAGAACCAGTTTCTGCTTAGATACGGGATTTATATATTTTTAACATTATCCTGTATTTGAACAATGCAGGATTTTTTATTTTAGGTGCTTATAATTTATACTAAATGTTACAAGTTTCTTACATCAAGGAAAATAAGGAGAAGGTTCTAGCCGGATTAGGCAAAAGGAACTTTAATGAAGTAACCTTAATAGATGAGGTTATTGCGCTAGATGATGATAGAAAAAGTGTTCAAGCGAAGTTAGATACAAATCTTGCAGAAGCAAATCAATTAGCCAAACAAATAGGGGAGTTATTTAAATCCGGAAAACAAGAAGAAGCTAACCAACTTAAAGATAAGACAGGTCAATTAAAGTCTATTGCTCAAGAGCTTAAAGATGAGTTAGGAAATATTGAAGAAAAACTAAAGCAAAAATTATATTTAATCCCAAACATACCTCACGAGTCTGTAGTTTCGGGTAAATCGGCTGAAGATAATATAGAGACATATAAATCAGGAGATTTACCAACTTTAAATGAAAATGCCTTACCTCACTGGGAAATAGCAAAGAAGTATGACTTAATAGATTTTGAGTTAGGGGTTAAAATTACCGGAGCAGGTTTTCCTGTTTACAAAGGAAAAGGAGCAAGGCTTCAAAGAGCATTAATCAATTTCTTTTTAGATGAAGCATCAAAAGCAGGATATTCAGAAGTGATACCACCCCTAATGGTGAATGAATCATCAGGCTATGGTACGGGCCAATTACCGGATAAGGAAGGTCAAATGTACCATGTTGGTATAGATGACTTATATTTAATACCTACTGCTGAAGTTCCTATTACCAATATTTATCGTGATGTGATATTAAAGATGGAAGATTTCCCAATAAAAAATGCGGGTTATACTCCTTGTTTTAGAAGAGAAGCAGGTTCATACGGTAAAGATGTGAGAGGATTAAATCGTTTACACCAGTTTGATAAAGTAGAAATTGTTCAAATTGCACATCCTGACAAATCCTATAAAGTTTTAGATGAAATGGTAAACCATGTTAAAGGTTTGTTAGAAAAGCTTAATCTTCCATTCAGGATTTTAAGGCTATGTGGCGGAGATATGGGGTTTACTTCTGCATTAACTTATGATTTTGAAGTTTATTCTGCTGCGCAAAAAAAATGGCTGGAAGTAAGTTCAACCTCAAATTTTGAAACTTTTCAAGCCAATAGATTAAAATTAAGGTTTAAAAATAAAGAAGGGAAATCTGAATTAGCTCATACACTAAATGGAAGCGCATTGGCTTTACCTAGAATTGTGGCAGCATTATTAGAAAATAATCAAACTAAAGAAGGTGTGGAAATACCGGAAGTATTACATCCTTATACTAACTTTAAAATTATTAATTAAATTATGAGAGTATTATTAAGCGTATTAATTGTTGGTTTAACTTTTGTTGCCTGTAACCCCAATAAAGATAAGATTGAACAAGTGGATAAATTAAGAAAATCTTTGGATGCTACCGAAGAAGTTTTTAATCAGTTGGATTCAGTAACAGCAGCTAATACACTAAATAACATCAATGAAAAATTAAATGAAATTCAAACTCTTCATACAGATACTATGAGTAGAGAAACTGCATTTATGGTAGGTGAATTTGCGAATTTAAGAAAGGCGCTAAAGGTATATTTAATGATGTATTCAAAGAATAAAAAAGAGTTTCCATATTCACGGGCACAATATGACAATTTAGAACAAGATTTGAAAAATAACGTACTTAGTAAAGACACTTTTTTAGTGTTTTACAATGAAGAACAAGATGCATGGCTTAAATTAAATGATAAGGTATCATCAACTACAGAGGGAGCACTACATGTTATTGGTCTTTATGAAAAGCAAGTTCCTTCAATAGATAGTTTAATTCAACAATTAAAGGATACTACTGTCGTTATGAATAAATAGATGATTAGAAAAAGGCAAATAGTAAAATTTTCACTTAGCATATTCTTATTTGCTTTTTCTTTAAATTTATTTGCGCAATCCGAAACAGACTTACAATTAGCTCAACAATATCTTATACAGGAGGAGTTCGATAAGGCTAAAATTTACTACGAAAAGTTTTACAAAGATTCTCCTAAAGATGATTTCTATCAAGCATTATTAAAATGCTATCTCCAAACGAAAGATTTTAAAGAAGCTGAAAAACTAGCTAAAAAGCAATCCAAAATTTTCCCGAATAATATTGCCTACAAAGTAGATTTAGGACTCGTTTATAAAGCAAGCGGAGAAGAGGATAAGGCAAATAAGCAATTTGAGGAAACTATAAAGGAAGTAGAACCCGACTATCAACAAATCAAATTTTTGGCAGAGTCTTTTCAGCGAATACAGGAAGTTGACTATGCGCTTGAAACCTATTTAAGAGGTAGAAAAATTGTAAAAAACTATCCTTTTAATATTGAAATCGCTCAAATTTATGGTCAAAAAAATGAGTTCGAAAAAATGATTTCAGAGTATTTGGATGTATTAAAAAATGGTGAGTTTTTTATGCAGCAAGTCCAAAATGCTCTTCAAACCAGCTTAGAACCTGATCCTGATAACAAAAAGAAAGACTTATTAAAAACAGAACTTTTAAAACGAATTCAAAAGGAAGCGAATAGTGAAGTTTATTCTGATATGCTCATTTGGCTTTATATACAGGAGAGAAATTTTAATGGAGCTTTTGTGCAGTCTAAAGCAATTGATAAACGAAAAAATGAAAATGGCTTTAGAATATGGAATTTGGCAGGTATTTGTATGACAAATAAGGAATATGAAGTGGCTATTAAATGTTATCAATATCTGACAGAAAAAGACAATGACGACTTTTATTTTACTTCAGCAAAAAAAGGTTTATTAGATGCCTATTATAAAAAAATTACAGAGTCAAATTATACAATAGAAGAACTCTTAAACTTAGAATCTATTTATGAAAACACACTTAAAGAGCTGGGAAAGGGATACCAATCTATACATATTTTAAGAGACTATGCTCAATTAGAAGCCTTTTATATACACAATACTGATAAAGCATTGACTATTTTAGAGGAAGCAATGAAGATTGGAAATTTAAATACCAAAGAACTTTCTATTTCCAAGTTGTTGTTAGCAGATGTATATTTAATTACCGGAGAAATATGGGAAGCATCTTTATTGTATTCTCAAGTAGAAAAAGCTTACAAGCACGACCAACTAGGAGAAACTGCAAAGTTTAAAAATGCCAAAATATCTTTTTATGATGGTGATTTTGCCTGGGCAAAAGCTCAACTGGATGTATTAAAAGCCTCTACCTCAAAACTTATTGCAAACGATGCTATGCAGCTTTCTATATTAATTACTGATAATACAATATTGGATACTAATAAAACTCCTTTATTGATGTATGCCCGAGCTGACTTACTGGCATTTCAAAATAAAACTAATGAGGCAAGTTTAACGCTAGACTCTATACAAACCTTATATCCCCTTCATTCTTTAAATGATGAGGTGCTATATAAGAAGTACGAAATTAGTATGAAAGAGAAGCAATATCAAAAAGCCGCAAGTTATCTAATTGAGGTTGCCAAAACATATTCTAATGATGTTTTAGCTGATGATGCGCTCTATAATTTAGCTAAGCTCTATGATTTTTATTTAAGTGATAAGGACAAGGCCATGGAAAATTACAAACTTTTAATGCTTAATTTTCCGGGAAGCTTGTATGTAGATGATGCCCGAAAAAGATTTCGCCAGCTTAGAGAAAACGAAATTTACATTAAAAGCTACGAGTAGATTTTTTATCTTTAGCACAAATTATTTTTGTGCGAACTGTAATCGTTTTTATTACATTATTTTTTTCCTTGTGTTCATACTCACAGCAATCAGTTATTGATAGCCTTGAAAAAGTTGTGGGTAATCAAAATGGTAAAGAAAAAGTATTAAACTTAGGTGAGCTTTGTTATCAATATGCTTTTATAAATATCCCAAAGGCCATAACTTTCGGAAAACAAGCTCTCATAGAAGCTCAAAAGACAAAAGACCAAACTCTAATAGCTCAGAGTTGGAATGACTTAAGTATTCCATATTTATATAGAGGAGATTATGATTCTTCATTATTTCTTAACTCTAAATCATTAGAAATAAGAGAAAAAATGGGAGACAGTTTAGGTGTGGCAAAGTCGTTATCTAAAATGGCTAATTGTTATTATGAGAAGGGTGACTTAAAGTCATCACTTAACTATAACTTAAGAGGTATTTCCATATTTAAAAGCGAAGGAGAATATGGCTATGTTGGTCAGTTACTTAACAATGTCGGAAACATATATGATAGAAACGCCAATTATGATAAAGCATTAGAGTATTTTGCAGAAGCTGTGGAATCTGCTAAAAAAACAAATAACCCTGTTGCGTATATTACTTCAAGTGCAAATGTTGCAAATACTTACCAAAAAATTCAAAAACTAAAAGAGGCAGAAAGGATTTTTTTAGACTTGATTCCATTAATCAAAGAACAAGGTAATCTTGAATATTTATCTGCTGTTTACCAAGGACTAGGAGTGAATTATCGGAAACAGCATCTAATTGATAAGGGCATTGAATATTATAATAAAGCCTTAGAGATTTACCAAGAAATGGGAAGTGATGTGGGTATTTCATTGATTAAGGTAAATCTGGGGTATTGCTACCTAGAAAAGATGCAATATGAAAAGGCTGAAAAAATGCTTTTGGACGGACTGGAATTAGCCAAAAAGACCAATTCAAATTACAACCTTCAGCATGCATTTTTGGGCTTAGCTCATTTAGAAACAAGAAAACAAAATTTCGAAAAATCAGACCAGTATTTTGATTTATACATTGCACATACCGATTCTATTTATAATGAAGAATCTAATAGACTAATTCAAGAAATGCAGGTAAAATACGATACAGAAAAGAAAGAGAAAGAATTGGCAATTTCTAATGAAGAACTGGCATTGTCTCAGCTAAGAAATAAGAAAAAAACAGTATGGATAATTAGTATATCTGCCGTAGCTATTTTGTTACTTTTCATTACTTGGATTATTATAAAAAACCAACAAGCTAAAAGAGAAAAAATCCGACAAGAAGCACTTGTGAATTTAGAAAAAGAACGTGTACGTATTTCAAGAGATTTACATGATAATTTGGGAGCCGAACTTACTTTAATTACTTCGCAAATTGATACAAGAGCGTTTAAATCTAATAATCAACTTGAGAAAGAAGAGCTAACAAAAATTGCTGATAATACAAGAAATGCAATGTCTCAATTAAGAGAAACTATTTGGTCAATAAGAAACGAACAAGTTACTATTCCTGAGTTTGCCAGTAAAGTTAGAGAGTACGCCAATAAGATATTAGAGAATAAGAAAATTGATTTTTCAATGGAGTGTAATGCGCCTGATAAAATATTGTCTCCTAATCAAGCACTTAGCTTATATAGAGTATGCCAAGAGGCAATAAATAATGCCGCAAAATATTCTAATTGTACAGAATTAAAAGCTAATTATTCATGTCCCGGAAATCAATTTGTTATAAGAATTTCTGATAATGGGAAAGGGTTTGATGTACAAACAGTAAAAAAAGGTTACGGGCTTCAAAATATGGAGCAACGAGTTAAAGAATTAGGCGGAAACCTTACAATTAAAACAAACCCAGACTCAGGAACAATAGTAAGTCTGGGAATTGAAGTTTAGCTTTATTTATTGATTACGGTAAACTCTACTCTTCTGTTTAGTTGTTTACCCTCTTCAGTATC
Organism: Bacteroidia bacterium; assembly: GCA_030426475.1. GTDB lineage: Bacteria > Bacteroidota > Bacteroidia > Flavobacteriales_E > Vicingaceae > CALALS01. The sequence continues at coordinate 16,426 of JAUHYR010000009.1, read as the reverse complement.
ATTTGTTGAAATAGGTTTAGACTCACCATAACCTTTAGGAGTTAACCTGTTTTTTGAAATTCCGTTGGAACTTAAATAATCCACAACAGCCGAAGCTCTATCTTGTGATAATTTTAAATTATCTTCGTCTGAGCCTACATTATCTGTATGTCCACTAATCTCTATTTGAATATCAGGGTTGTCATTAAGCAATTTTATTAATCTATTTAACTCAGGAAAAGACTCTTCTTTTAATGTTGCTAAACCAAATTCAAAAAAGATATTATTCAATCGAATCGCTTCATTTTTTTCAATAGGAGCTAGATAAAGATTAATTTCTAACTCTTTATATTCGGATAGATTGGTTAAGTCTAAATTTTCTGTAATCGAATAATAATTATTTGAATTAGCCATAAATCCGTAAGTTTTTCCAAATGGTAAAACTATTTTATAAATACTATCTTCAGGACTGGTTATAGCTGTGCCCACTTCTTTGCCGGAAGGAAGTAATTCATAGCTAATATTGGCTTTTATAGGTTGGTTAGTTTTTTTGTCAAACACTTTTCCGTAAACTAAAACTACCGGTTCAGGTTTTGCTTCTTGTGGCATTTTTATTCTAAAAATGTCGCTTTTACCATAACTATTATTAGATGAAGAAAAGTAAGCATATTCTCCGGCAGCATCTATACTAAAATAAGCATCAAATTCGGAAGTATTTATTTTATCACCAAGGTTAACAGGCTTTGACCAGTTTTCCCAAGTTTCATCTAGCCGCCTGGTCATCCATATATCGGCATCACCATAACCCGGATGACCATCAGAAACAAAATATAACGTTTTGTCATCTGCTGCCAAGAATTGACCAAATTCATCTCCTTTAGTATTCACTACATTTCCCAAGTTTAGTGGTCTAGACCAAGTGTTTTCTGATTCTTTAAATGATACGTAGATATCTTTTTCTCCATATCCTTTTTTCTTTTCAATGGCCATGAGCAAATATTTTCCGCTATTTGATAAGTAATAACTTACATATTGATTATTGTTTTCAAACTTTTCAATAGTCTGTCCTTTCGGAAATGCCCATCCACCTCTTTGTCTCCAGCTAATTGAGCATCCTCCACCTGTTACAGAACCATCAAAATATTTATATAAGTTTGACAATAATATCGTATTTCCATCCGGTGTAATAGACTCTACAGACGTTGATGAACCAACAACATTTAACGGAACCCCAATGTTTTGTGCTTTTGACCAGCTTCCATCTTCTTGGAGAGTTGAAAACCAAATGTTGTTTTTACCATTATTGTTATCAGGATATCTGGTAATAAATAAAGTCTTTCCATCAGGAGAAACTATAGGTGATAACTCATCGAATGTTGAATTGACTAATGGACCTAAATTTTCGGGTTCTGAGTCAAATTTGATGGAAGTAAAATCTTGACTGAAAAGACTTGTTCCAAGCAAAATGGAACAAAATAAATGGCTTAATTTTTTCACGGTTTTTACTTATAATAAAAATGCCTGCAATAATTTATCACAGGCATTTTAAATTAGACTTATTGTTTTGCAGGGTCAAATTTTCCGAACCAGATTTCATTTCCCCATCTCTCATTTCCTTTAATTCCACCTTTACGTTTTCTGGCTACATACACAATTTGTTTTCCATCGTTTATAGAAAAGTAAGGTAAATCTTTTCCTTTTCCGTCATCTTCCAAATCAATGTATAGGTAAAAGTCTTCTCCTCCAAAAGTTTTAAAATCAGATATAGAACCTGAAGATGCGTCTATTTTACCCATTTGACCTTGATAAAGTGGAGTATAAACGCAAGTGGTAGTTGTAGTTTGTGTTCCTGATATATAGTTGTTAGATGTTTCTGAAGAACAATCCACATCAATATCTTTACATAAAAATACATTCCAGTAAAGCTCATTTGCATTGTTTGGCGATTCGTAAATAACGAATTCTGAAGGGAAAGATTTCGCCCCACCGGCACCACCTAACAATCCGGCTGATTTTGCAGTGTTTTCAACTCCGTAATATCTTTTAAAATCTCCGTTTTTGTCAAACTGGAACATGAGTAAATCTTTGTAAACTCGACCTCTTACATCTCCCATGTTATCAATTTTAAAGTCTTGTCCACTAATAAAGATATCTCCATTTGAGGTTACAGTTACTCCATTCAAGATGAATTTCTTACCATCAAACTCTCTTAATTTTTTCTGACTGTTTGGCTTAATACCTTTTGCATTTATGTCATCCATAGAAACAGCCGACACGAATTGAGCTTTACCGCCACTAATTTTTACCACTTGTAAATAATCAAACTTCATTCCTTCAATAGTTTCCATTCTTTGCTCCGGAGTTCCTACTCCAGGCATAGCATCTGATGTAATACAGTAAGGAGCTTTTGTGAAGTTTTTCTCAGGCTTATTTATATTACCTGCACCATATAAATAGATATCTTTTCCAATAGCGTAAGCGTCAAAAATTGCCCATTCATTACATTTTGTATTGAAGTTGAATTTCTCTACTATTTTTCCTGTATCATCTACTTTTACATAAGTTAATTGGGTAGGGTCATCAGCCGCTACTTTTCCCATTCCTGCACCACCATAGTTTGCAAAAACCATTACCCATTCATCCGTTTCTGTTAATTCTCCTGAGTAAAGTAAAGCCTGAGGGTGATTAAAATTTAAAGGTGTTTTTTTAATCGTATTTAAATCTTTATCAATATGCATGATTAAATATTCTCTGGAAGGCTCTTTGTACATGGTTGCATTTCCTTTATTTACTAATGCGCAAACTAGTAACTCTCCCTTTTCGGTTAAATCTTTGTGAGCAGTATAAAAAAGCTTTCTTTTTTTATCATCACCATCACCGGCAATTTCTTTTGGCTTTTCTTTATCAAGTAATTTTGAGTTTATTTCATAACCACCTTTCCACCAGTTCCATTGGTAGGTGTAAAGAGTTTTTCTTAAAACTAACTTTCCGGTCATATTAGAACTGGCAGTTACACCTGTAATCTCCCAGTAATCTCCTTTGTATGTTTTATTTTTTGATCGGTTTCTAACCTTAGCATCAGCTTCTTTAAAATTATTGATTAAATTAAAGTCGTAGTCAAATTGATATACTTCATATTCAACTTTTCTGTTGTTGTCTTTTGTTACAAATACCATATCAAATTGTTGTTTGGTATCATCTACCACAACATTTCCCAGATATCCTTTGTTTTTAGATTTACCTGTTAATTCAACGGCTTTTTCTAATGCCAAATTTTGTGCGGAGGCATAATAAATAGCTCCTATACATATTAAGCAAGTAGTGATTAGTTTTTTCATTTTGTGTTTTTTAAATTATTTTACAAATGTTGATTTCCTTGAATTTTTTATCAATACGCAGTGTTGCGTATAAATAAAAAGCCATCTACTTACGCTAGATGGCTTTAGTAGTATCAAAAGTTATTTAATTAATGTTTATACTTTTTGAACGAACCGTTTCATTAATCAACCAATATTGTTTTGTAGCTATTGTCTGGTTATCATATTTAAGTCCTACAATTTGGGCATAACCTTTTCCTTTTCCTATTGCAGCTACTTCTGAGGCAGAAAAAGTATGTGAGTTTTGGTTAGATCCTTTAATCACAATTTTACTTGCATCCGGGCCATAAATTCCAAACAATACAGAATCACTTGCTGTTACACTAGAGCAAGTTAAAGTGTAACTAGAAGTAGTTGTTAAGTCTCCTGAAGATATTTTAGAAACTACAGGAAAAGTGTTGCTTGTAGAAGTAGAAAAACTTGGCCATGTATTTCCACTTCCTGTCCATGAGATTGGTGATGAAAATGATATTCCTGTGGGATTACTTGTTGATGGAATAAATACGTATGAATTATTTGATTGCTTTTGTAAATCGTTAGTTTCACAATTTACAGTACCTGCATCAACATTTGCGGTGCTTCCTGTATTTCTAAATACAGCAACTGCTGTACCTAGTTCTGTATCTATTTCGCCTACAGGTGTAGATGTAGTTGAAACTGTTTTAATTCCGATTAAACTTGCAAATTCACCAGTAAATGTTGGTGTGTATGTTTCAGGCTCAGTAGCCTCTTTAATAGGTTCTGGTTCGGGATAGGTACATGTACCATTATCCTTTTTAGCCTTACTATCATAATTTGTTGCATTTTCATCAGTACATCCTTCTTTCTTACAAGAAGATGCAAAACCGATTACTATTAGTGAAATACATATTGTTGTTATTTTTTTCATTTTTTTATGAGTTAAAGTTTAGGCTGCAAATATGAATGAGAAAAAAAAATTTTTAAATACGTAAAGCTTCGTATTTAAATTAGGTTGGCGATATATCCGAACAATTACGTATTTTAACTTTCTTAATTTGTAAAGACATTTGCTGAAAATGGAAACAAAAGGACGAATGATTAGAATAGCTATTGCAGAAGACATTACCAGAATAGCGGAAACATTAAAGGAAAAGGTAGAGTTAGCACCTGATTTTAAAGTTCAGTTTATTGCACCAAATGGCAAAGAAATGATTCAAATGCTGCAAAAAAATCATAATGTAGATGTTATATTAATGGATATTAATATGCCGGAACAAAACGGTATTGACACCGCTAAACAAGTAATAACTCGTTGGCCAAACATAAAAATTGTGATGAGTACCGTTTTTGATGATGAGCATTATATTTTTGATGCGATTATGGCGGGTGCAAGCGGTTATTTAATGAAAGATGAACCACCTGCTAAAATTCATCGTTCTATATACGAAACATTGGAGGGCGGTGCGCCTATGAGTCCGGCTATTGCCAGAAAATCATTGGAAATAATGCGAAAAGGAAAACCTTCCGAAGAAAAAATTCCAAGTGAGGATTATAATTTGACAAATAGAGAAACTGAAATGCTTGAACATTTGGCAAAAGGGCTGAGTTATGAGCAAATAGCGGATAATTTATTTATAAGCTATGGAACGGTAAGAAAGCATATTGAAAATGTTTATAAAAAGCTAAAGGTTCACAACAAAGTAGAAGCTGTTCAAAAAGCACAAGGTGAAGGGTTAATTTAGCCCTCTGCTTTCAGTCTTTTCATAAAAAGAACTACCGGGATAATAGATATAAAAACAAATACTCCACATACTAAGTAACTATACCTTATATTTTCTTGCTCTACAAAAAAGGGAATCGCAAAAATTCCTATCAAAAACATTCGCATGGCTACATTTACACTTCTAAAAACAGTGGTTGATCTACCTATTAAATGGTTGGGAATTCTTTCAAATAAATAAGTAACTCGTAAAACCCTTGAACCTGCATTTGATAATCCCAATACTAGCATTGCTGTAAATAATACATAAGTAGAATCAAAGAAATAACAAGCCAATAGACTTATTACTGCAAAAATCATCAGCCATAAAACTCCGTTCACTAAGTGCGTATTTTTAAATAACCATCGTATGCCGAAACCGGCAAATAAAGCTCCAAATGCATAAAAGGATTCAGACAAAGCAACTATGTGAGCATCGGCTTTCAGAAAATTATCTACATAAACTGGTAATAGTTGGTGGACTTGTATTAGTACAACGGCAAATACACTTGTTGACGCCCATCCAAAATGCAACAATGCCAGTCTGGTTTTTAAAAATAATAATCCGGCTTTTAGCTTTTTAAATATGGTTTCTCCGATTACCACTTTATCTAGATAAGAGGGCTGATATTTAATAGATAAAATGAGCAGAAATGCTATTAAATAGGTTGCCGCATCTAGCATGAAAACTTCGCGTAATTCCCATGGGGTGATTGAAAAATCCAAACCAAAAACTTCTAAATAACTTGAGTCAACACCCGCTAACAAAACTGCTGCGAAAGCTCCGGAAATAATTGCTGTTGATTGCCCTGAAACCTCTAATGTAGAGTTAAGCCTTCCGTACTTTTCTCTGGTAGTTACTTCTTGTCCGAAAGCATATAAGGTAGGGTAGTGGATGTTAAAGTTGAAAAAGGTAGCTACAAACACTAAAGCTATTAATGCAGGAGGAATTTCTCTATTAATATATCCAATAAGTGAAACGCCAAAAACTATTAAAAAACCTACTGTAGTGGCAACTAAAAATATTTTTTTCCGAGAATATTTATCAATTAAAACTCCGGCATATAAACCCCAAAACAATGTAATGGTGGTTGCTCCAAAGTAAATAGTTCCAAATAAAGAGCTTTGTTCCAATACATCTTTAAAATACCAGGGAATGGCTAACATACTTATGCCTTGAGCAAAAGAGGAAATGCAGTGAGCAAGAATTAGTATGATGAGTGACCGTTGCAGATAAGTTTATTAATTTCGTCAAAATTAGCATTTGAAAGTTTGAAACAGACGAAACAAAATATCACTTTTGAACAAGCTGTTATTAAAGCAGAAAACTACTGTGCATATAAGGAAAGATGTATTAGCGAGTTAAGAAACAAACTTAGGCTATTAAAAGTATCAGAAAGTGATGCTGAAAAAATAATAAAGTTAATGTTGGAAAAAGGTTTTGTTAATGAAGAACGATATATAGAATCTTTTGTGAGAAGTAAGTTTAAAATTAAGAAGTGGGGAAGTAATAAAATAAAGGCTGAATTGTCTAAAAAAGAATTAAAAGGACAAATCGTAGAGAAATATATTAGTAAGATTGATGAGGATAAAATTAACGAACAACTAATATTGTTGATTGAAAAAAAGCTAAACCATTCTTCCTACCAAAAGAAAGAGAAGCAAGAAAAGTATCAGGCTTTATATAGGTATTTATTGACCAAAGGCTATTCTTCTAAAGAGGTAGCTTTGGCTTTAAAGAAGCATTTTAATTAACTACTCAAATAACCCACTAAATTGCCCCACCCATATATTGCTTATGGAGTACGTCAAATCTTTCTTCTAATTCTTTACCTAATTCTTCTTGAGAATATTGTTGTACAATTTGAGTTAATCTCTGCATAATAGCCATTGCCTGATCTCTTTCTCTTTCTAGCGTCTTTTGGTACTTAGGAGAAAGCGATAAGTAGTATTTTGCATTATCTTCATAAATCTCAAACATTCTTTTTAAAACAGTATTGCCTTTTTCATTTTCATTGAGCTTGTAAAAACCTTCAACCACTTGAAGCATAAAGAAATCGTAAGGTATAATTTCATCCGGCATAACTTCAATACATTTCTCAAGAACTTTTAATGCCTTTTCTTTTTTACCTTCTTTAATAAGTTCGTTCGCTAATCTTCCAAAGTTGTTTCTAAGGTTCATACACATTCTACGGTTGTTTTCATCCATGTATATGTCTTTTGTTTCCATTCCTCCCCACTTAAACTTATTCATCATGTTCTCATACATCAAATCTGTGTTTACTCTACCTGTTTGACCATCACCATTATTAGTTGTTTTTACAGGAACTAGCCTGTAGGTTAAACCTTCCAATTGAAAATGCTCTTGCAAACCAAGGTAAGCATCGTCACCTGTAGTAACAGCAAAGTAAATAGGTCTTTTCCAATCGTTTGCGGCTAAAATATCTAGTATCATCAAATCATTCTTAAGGATATAATTCTTAGTGATATTCCATTGAATTTCATTTAAAACAGAAGTATCTTTTTTAGAATCTAAGCCTAAAAACTCTTTATCATTTGTAAATTGATTTTTATCCACTTTTACTTTAAAGCTTTTTGTTGGAATAAAGTCAACTTGTTTACCGCTACCTATTGGTAGTTTAGTTTTTACATCATCACTTTCTACAAATTTGATGATATCATCCACATCAATTGCTCCAACATTTTTATCAACTATATAGCAAACATCATTAACACCTTGTCTGTATTTATGTTTTGGCAATCTGTGAGGAATAGGTTCAGCATCATAAGCTGCTCTTCTCATTTGGTCAACATACCAATCGGTATTAAATAAACTTAGGTTAACCACCCTAATATCTGTTCTAATGCCTTCCACTTCTTGTGCATACCATAGCGGAAAAGTATCGTTATCACCATTGGTAAACAAAATTGCATTTGGTGCACATGATTCTAAATAGTTAATCGCAAAGTCTCTTGCCGTGTATCTTCCCGAACGGTCATGGTCGTCCCAACCTTCTGCAGCCATAATTCCAGGAACTACTACACAAGCTAATGTTGCGACTGAAGCACTAACTGTTGCAGGAACTTTATTCTTTAAAAAGTCAAAAATTGCCACAACCCCAAGCCCAATCCATATTGCAAAAGCATAGAAGGAACCTACATAAGCATAATCTCGTTCTCTTGGTTGATAAGGATATTGATTTAAGTAAATAACAATGGCAATACCTGTAAAGAAGAATAGCATTAAAACTACTGCAAAGTCCTTTTTAGATTTTCCAAATTGCCATACTAATCCAATTATTCCTAAAATGAATGGTAATAGATAAAATTTATTGTGAGCTTCATTTTCCGTAATTGATTTCGGAAGATTTTTTTGAGGTCCAATCCTCATTTCGTCCAAAAAAGTAATGCCACTTATCCAGTTTCCTTTGTTTATTTCTCCATGTCCTTGCTCATCATTTTGACGACCGGCAAAGTTCCACATAAAGTATCTGAAATACATGTGTCCTATCTGATACTTAAAGAAGAATCTCATGTTTTCAACGAAAGTGGGTTTGTTGATGGTGATAGCTTTTCCCTCTCTGTCAACAGTTTGAATAGGTTTTCCTTTAAAATCACTCCATTCTTTGTATGCATTTACATGACTTCCTTGCGGACTCCACATTCTTGGAAAAAACCCTGTAAATCTTTTATCATAATTAGGAACAGAGTTTTTTGAACGTTCCTCATCTTTCACATAAATTCCTTTTTCTTCATCTCTATAATACACTGTAGAACCATCATTATACGGCTGCTGATTATCAAGTGGGCTATTAAAAAATTGACCTGTAATTAGAGGTCTGTCACCATATTGTTCACGATTTAAATAAGACATTAAAGAAAATACATCTTCAGGGTTGTTTTCATCCATTGGTGGATTAGCAGCAGAACGAATAACAATCATGGCATAAGAGGAATAACCAATCATAATTACTGTTACACAAAGCAAAGCCATGTTTACTATTGGCTTATTATTTTTATGGGTATATCGAATAGCCCATGCTAAACCTAAAGCCATAATAATGCAATAAAGAATCAATCCTGAATTAAAAGGCATTCCAAAACTATTTACAGCTAGTAATTCAAATCTGCTACCTATAAATATTGAACCCGGAATGATACCATATTGAATAATTCCTAAAATCAGAATGGAAACTATACTTGTTATAATTAGACCTTTTCGAGAAACAGGGTATTTTTTAAAGTAATAAACAAACACAATGGCCGGAATACAAAGTAAGTTTAGTAAGTGGACTCCAATGGATAACCCCATTAAATAAGCAATTAGAATAATCCATTTATCACTTCCACCTTTGTCGGCTCTTGCCTCCCATTTTAATATTAACCAGAATACAACAGCAGTAAATAATGAAGACATTGCATAAACCTCACCCTCAGTTGCTGAAAACCAAAAAGAGTCAGAAAAAGTATACGCTAATGCACCTATTGCTCCACTACCAAGAATAGCTATTGTGTTAGCAGTGTTTTCTTCTTTAAATAATTTTTTTGCAAGAGCAGTGATAGTCCAAAACAAGAATAAAATGGTAAATGAACTACATAATGCAGATAATATGTTAACCATGTAAGCAGCATTTTCAGGCCCACCAAACATGGCAAACATTCTTCCCATAATCATAAAGAATGGTGCTCCCGGAGGATGCCCAACCATTAATTTGTTTGCTGTGGCTATAAACTCACCGCAATCCCAAAAACTAGCTGTAGGTTCAACAGTACTTATAAATACAAAAGATGCGATTGTCCATACAAACCATCCTAAAAAATTATTTAATTTTTGGTAAGCCATTTATTCCAAATTAAGTATTAGTGATTGCGAATTTAATAATATTTTAAGGCTACAAAATTTTATTTAGCGTTAAAGTTTGTTAAAGCTAATAATCAAGAGATTAGCAGTTATTAAATAAAATAAGTAACTTTATGCAACTTTTTTGAAAATAATTACATCTACTAATATAAACTAAATTAATACTGAAAATAATCATCATGAAAAAAATTACTTTTTATTCTTTGCTTTCAATAATACTTTCTTTTGGATTTAATATAAAAGCAAATGCTTCTCACATGGCCGCTGCTGAAGTTACCTATACCCACATAGGTGGAAATCAGTATAAAGTCTTTATTTCTGTTTATCGAGAATGTAATGGTGCGAGTTTTAATTATACAACTTTAAGCGTTGGCTATAGATCATCTTGCCATAATGGCGGTACTTTTACGGCAAATCGTGTTGGACAAGCAGGTGTGGTGGTTCCGGCAACTTGTATTTTGAATTCAACAGTATGTACTGAAGAATATAAGTATGAAGGAACAGTTACACTTCCGACTACCTGTCACGACTGGCGATTTGAATGGTCGCTTTGTTGCCGTCCTTTTAATATGAACTTGAACGGTGGAACAATGTATATCTATGCTATGGTTAATAACAAAGATGTTGCGGGTAATAATTCTCCAAAATGGAATAATAATGTTACTGTAAGGGATTTTTGTGTGGGAAAAAAACAGTACTTTGATCAAAGTACTACAGAGGTTGATGGTGATTCAGTAGTTTACAAGTTAGCACCTGCGCTTAGTGGGTTTTATACACCCGAAACCTATACCAATGGTTATGATTCAACAAACCAAATACCTACTACTGGCCCTGTGGTTTTAAATAATTTAACCCAATCATTTGAGTTTACTCCTGCTTCACAATTTAATGGCTCATTTTGTTTTAAAGTAGAAGAGTGGAGAAAGGTAAAACAAGTGATTAATCCGGGAACCCCTCAGGTAGATACTATTTATCCTAGAAAATTAGTTGGGAGAATTATGCGTGATATGCGTGTGATTTTTGGACCTACATGTAATGTTATATCTCCATATTTAGCTGGTAAACTTAATAGCTCAGGAACTCCACTAACCGATAACAGTTTAGGTAAGCCTTACTATTATCAAGATGTACCTTGTGCTGCTACTGCTTTTACGGTAACTATGCCTGTTCAAGGAGCTTGTGGGTCTATCGAGCCTTATGGATCTGACTTTAGATTGTATAATGTAACTACCGGTTTACAATACGGACCTATCGTAGGTGCTACCCCATATTGTAATAGTGGTAAAGCCGATTCTATAAGAATTCAGATGGGTCAAGGTATGGCTATGGGAAATTACTTTTTAATCGTAAAAACCGGAAATGACCTAAATACGATTACTTCTGATTGCGGAGACGTGATTCAAGAATTTGAAGATACAGTATTGATAAAAGTAAGCGGTAATGCTGCCTTTCCACTGAGCGACCAGACCGTATGCTATCCTACCCAACCTTACCCTAACTTAGCCTTAGACCCTAACTCTACGAATATCGTATGGAGTTATAACGGTTCACCCAATGGTAACACCGGCACTTCCCAAACAGCAGACACTACCGGAACCTATAGTGTAACCTATACTGCTTATGGCTGTCCCGGATCAGGAAGCGTAAACATTACCGTTGACAAAGACCCAATAGTAGACTTCCCAGATACGATATTCAGATGCTCACCCTTTACCCCATTCTATCTGAATACCGGATACAATAACGGAGAGACCCATCAATGGCAGGTAATAGTAGGAACCAACCCTATTAACCTGACCGGAGCAGGAGACAGCGTACAAATAACCGTACCCAACAGAGGCTATAATGTAACGGTAACTACAGCCGCAGGCTGCACCTATACCGAAACCTTCTGGGTAGCATTAACCGATTCAGTGAAGTTTAATCTAATGGCAACTGACAGCATAATATGTGAAACAGAGTCAGCAAGTATAAGACCTACCTATACCATACCCGGAGTAACTAACTATAATTGGTCAGTAAATGGAACCCCATTAGCTATAAACCAACCTACTATAGGAATAACCCAAACCGGAACCTATAAACTAGAAGTAACCACCGATGATGGCTGTAAAGGATCAAACAAACTTACCGTAGAAGTACACCCGATGATGCCTGCACCGGAAATAATATGTAACGTATCCTCAGACGGACAATTAGTATTCTCATGGAATGCAATAGCAGGAGCAGAAGGATACTTTGTAAGCTTAGACGGAGGAGCAACCTGGGTAGAATCCAACGGCCCAACCTCACACACCATAAGTGACTTAAACCAACAAAGCATACAAGTAAAAGCATTTAACTCCAGTGCATGTCCTGTGGGCGAATACGGAGAGTCATCAGAATGTGTGAAAGAATTGGTAGTACCAAACGTAATATCACCAAATTCAGTAGACGGAAGCAATGACAAGTTTGTGATACCATACTTAGAATTATATCAAGATAATTACCTAGTGATATTTGACAGATGGGGAAGAAAAGTATATGAAGCACAACCCTACCAAAATGACTGGGATGGCGGTAAGAACTCAGACGGAACTTACTTCTACATATTAGAATTAAACGATGAGAACAACAAAGTATTTAAGGGTAATGTAACCATCCTTAAATAAGAAAGAAATAAATAAAGATAAAACTAAGAGAAAGCTACAAACTACACTACTACCTAAAACAAAAGCCTCACATTGTGAGGCTTTTTTGATTATTTAATGTCTTTAAATAAGTTTTGATAAAAATCACCTAATAAAGGAACAGGTTTTATCTCACCATTGATTGCGGATATAAGACCTAATACCCAAAATACAACTAAACCAATAGCGGCTACAAAAAAAACGATTTGTCCTAAAATAGGGATAATATTTACCAAAGCTGCAGCAATGCCTGTTAAAAATATTCCGAGTGATTGTCTTAGATGAAAAGCTCCTAGTTCGCTTTTGTTTTCTTTCTCTTGATGCATAACAATGGCTACAATAAAACCAATTAAAGTACAATAACTTAAAATTGCAATTGTTTTTCCTTTTTCTTCCATGAATATTTTTTTACAAAATTAAAATTTTCGGTCATTTTGTCTTTTAGGATGATAAAAATAAGTCAAAACGGCAGATTTAAGCAGTATTTTATCTGTTGGATTGAAATTTGACAGTATCTGGAAAAAAAGAAAATGAACTTAGATAAATTAACAATAAAGACACAAGAAGCCATTCAGAATGCTCAACAAATTGCTATGGAAAATGAGCATCAAGCCATTGAAACAGCCCATATATTAAAAGGTGTTTTTAATGTAGACGAAAATGTTACTCCTTATATACTTAGTAAATTAAGTGTAAATAGAGGTATTTTAGAAAAAACCTTGGATAGCATAATTAAATCATTTCCAAAAGTAAGCGGAGGCAATTTTTATCTTTCTCAAAATGCAAATAAAGCTATTCAATTAGCACTTTCAGGAATTAAAAAAACCGGTGATGAGTTTGTAAGTATTGAAAGACTTTTATTAAGTCTTTTTGAAATAGGAGACCAAGTATCTCAAGTAATGAAAGATAGTGGAATTACAAAAGACGGACTAGAAAAAGCTATAAGCGAATTAAGAAAAGGTGAAAAAGTAAATTCTGCATCTCAAGAGGACAATTACAACGCATTAAACAAATATGCACGAAACTTAAACCAGCTTGCCGAAAGTGGAAAGTTAGATCCTGTAATTGGTAGGGATGATGAAATAAGGAGAGTATTACAAATACTTTCTAGACGAACTAAAAATAACCCAATATTAATTGGTGAGCCGGGTGTAGGTAAAACAGCTATCGCTGAAGGTATAGCGCACAGAATAATTAATGGCGATGTGCCTGAAAACTTAAAGAGCAAAACGATTTACTCGTTAGATATGGGTGCTTTAATTGCCGGTGCTAAATATAAAGGCGAGTTTGAAGAACGATTAAAATCTGTGGTAAAAGAAGTATCAAATTCTGACAACATTATTTTATTTATTGACGAAATACATACACTGGTTGGAGCAGGCAATGCAGAAGGTTCTACCGATGCAGCAAATATTTTAAAACCCGCTTTAGCAAGAGGTGAACTAAGAACGATAGGTGCTACAACCTTAAATGAATACCAAAAATATTTTGAAAAGGATAAAGCTCTTGAAAGAAGGTTTCAAAAAATATTAGTTGACGAACCATCTGAAGAAGACGCTATTTCTATATTAAGAGGTTTAAAAGAGAAGTATGAAACACACCATAAAGTTCAGATAAAAGATGAAGCAGTTATTGCTGCGGTTCAACTTTCTCAACGATATATAACCGATAGGTTTTTGCCGGATAAAGCTATTGACTTAATAGATGAGGCTGCTTCTAAACTTCGTATGGAGATTAACTCTAAACCTGAAGAGTTAGATGAAATTGAACGAAAAATTTTGCAACTTGAAATTGAAAAAGAAGCCATTAAAAGAGAAAATGATAAGCAAAAACTAGAATCCATAAGCAAAGAATTGTCAGACTTGACCGAAAGAAGAGACGAGTTTTTAGCGAAATGGCAACACGAAAAAGATATCGTTGATACTATTCAGAAAGGAAAAAGCGAAATTGAAGAACTCAAACTTCAGGCAGAACAAGCCGAACGTCAAGGTGATTATGGAAAGGTAGCAGAAATTAGATACGGAAAAGTAAAAGAAGTAGAGGAAAGCATTGAAAAGGCAAAAAAAGAACTAGTAGAACTTCAATCAAAATCTAAAATGATAAAAGAGGAAGTTGATGCTGATGAAGTAGCTGAAGTAGTTTCTAAGTGGACAGGTATTCCGGTTAAAAAAATGGTTCAATCAGAAGCAGAGAAACTTTTGCATATTGAAGATGAATTGAGAAAAAGAGTGGTAGGGCAAGAAGATGCCATTGTTGCTGTATCTGATGCAATTCGTAGAAATAGAGCCGGGTTAAGCGATGCAAATAAACCTATTGGCTCCTTTATTTTCTTGGGAACTACAGGAGTCGGGAAAACAGAACTGGCAAAAGCATTAAGTCAGTATTTGTTCAATGATGAAGATGCCATGACTCGTATAGATATGAGTGAATACCAAGAAAGACATTCAGTTTCAAGACTAATTGGAGCTGCACCGGGATATGTTGGTTATGATGAAGGTGGACAATTAACAGAAGCAGTAAGACGTAAACCATACTCAGTTATACTTTTTGATGAAATTGAAAAAGCGCATCCGGATGTTTACAATCTTTTATTACAAGTATTAGAAGATGGTCGATTAACTGATAATAGAGGACGGACAGTAGATTTTAAAAATACCATTATCATTATGACATCTAATTTAGGTGCGGAAATAATAAGAGATAATTATGAGGATTTAAAACTTTCCGGTTCGGAGCAAGTGTTTGAAAAAACTAAGATGCAAGTGCTGGATTTATTAAAACGACACTTGCGCCCTGAATTCTATAACAGGATAGATGAAGTGGTAATGTTTAGACCTTTAGGGAAAGAGCAAATAGAAGACATTGTTAAAATTCAATTAAATATATTAAAAGATAAACTTGCTGCAAACAATATTAAAGTAAGCTTCTCTAATGACTTAATTGAATACTTGGCAAATGCAGGATTTGATCCTCAATATGGGGCAAGACCGGTTAAACGAATTATCCAAAAAGAAGTATTAAACGAGCTTTCTAAGCAAATACTAGCTAATAAAGTAAGTAGAGATAAAGACCTTATTTTAGATGTCTTTGACGACCAGTTTGTTTTAAGAGAGCCTATTGGTAAGGATGAATTACCTGAAAGCTAAGGCAAAAAGCCCTACGGCAATAGCCGTTGATATAGTATAGCCTGCAATATTATACAAAGTATGATCATATACAGTAGTGTATTCAGCTAGGAGTCTTTTTTCTTCAATACTATATACACTTATGTAATAATATTTGTGTTTGGATAGCTTTGGCTTAAAATCATCATAGTAGTATCCAAAGAATTTTGCGTCTGTATTTTTTCCAAAAATTTCTTCTTTGACATCTTTACTATTTACAACTTTAAAATAGAAGCCGCCTTCTACAGCTCGATTCATTTTTTCGTAAAAATCTTCTTGATCAAAATCTTTAGGTAAAATAGTTGCATCAATATAAACAGTTTTTCCAGCTAGTTTTTCTTCGCCATCATTATAATAAGTAATATGCCATTTAACCATCTTTTTTCTTTCAACAGGTGTTCCGGCAAGGCTAAATGTTTTGTCTTTTTTATATAATCTATGAAGAGTCTGGTTAAAATACCCTATTATATAAGGAAGGTAATTTCGGTAGTCAATTATACTAATTAACTCTTTTTTGTGTTTGCCTTTACCTATAATTTCTTTTTCAAAATCTAAGCTAAAATTAAGCATATGAGCCTTTTCATAAAACTCTGAAGACTTAAAGTCCTTAGCATTTTTGTTTCCCTGAACAATTGTAAAGCTAATGTGGTCTGTGC
>JAUHYR010000008.1 GCA_030426475.1 Bacteroidia bacterium | reverse complement strand
AAATCATAATTTGAGATAATAAGTTTATCTCAAATTTCACTTTAATACCTAATGCTAAAAATTGGAGTTACAGGTGGAATTGGCAGCGGTAAAACTACTGTTTGCAAAGAATTTGAAAAACTTGGAATTCCTGTGTTTTATGCCGATGGTGTGGCAAAAACAATCCTTAACAAACCAAAAGTAGCGGAAAAACTAAAAATTATTTTTGGAGAGGATATTATCAAAGACAATATAGTTGACCGAAAAGCGATTGCATCCATCATATTTTCCGATGAATCAAAAAAAGAAAAACTAAATAGCATTATCCATCCTGAAGTTGCCAATGAATATGAAATTTGGCTTAATCAACATATTGATTTTCCTTACACCATAAAGGAAGCCGCCATATTATTTGAAACAGGCACATACAAGCAACTAGACAAAATTATTTTGGTTATTGCAGATAAAGCCACTAGAGTTGAAAGAATAATAAAAAGAGATAACACTACCGAAAAAGAGGTGTTGGCAAGAATGGAAAACCAATGGTCTGATGAAGAAAAAATTCCTTTAGCTGATTTTATTATTACCAATGAGGGAAATAGTTCATTGGAAAATCAAATTCAAGGAATTCACAATCAGATTTTATCGTTATTATAGTATCCTTTAATTTTGTTACAAATTATTTTTTTGAAAATTGACAATTATATGCTTCCCTGCTTCTACAAAAAATATTTTGGTTTTGATTGCCCTGGTTGTGGAATGCAACGCTCATTTTTAGCACTTATAAACGGTAATCTATCTGAAAGTTTTATATTATATCCTGCTCTAATTCCAATTATCTTATTATTTACATTTTTGGTATTACACATAAAGTTTAAATTTACATTTGGCGCAATCTTGCTAAAGATTTGGTTTATGCTTACTTGTGCAATAATTATGATAAGTTACATTTTAAAAATAACTCAAAATGGATTCTATAATTGATGGAAAAATAAACAAAAAAGAACTCCCAAATTCAACCGGAGTACTTGTTTTGGGAATATTATCAATTCCGTTCTGCTGCTGTTATGGAATTGGTTTAATCTTTGGAATAATTGCGCTTTATTTGTCAAAACAAGGAATAACATTATATGAATCCAATCCGGATGCATATACTTCAGTTTCTTACAAAAATTTAAAAGCCGGAAGAGTTTGTGCAATTATAGGAGTAGTACTTTCATCATTTTGGGCAATTGTTTTCATTATTTCATTAATGTTTGACAGTAGTCACTACCTGCAAGATTTTAAAGATTTTTTAACCATATAAGTCTATAAACTTTTTATATTTGGTACTAATCATGAGTGAGTTATTAGAAAACAAAGAGTTTAAAACTTGGTTGTCAGACAATATTATCTATACAGAAGTTAAACTCAATGCTGTTATAGATTTGGAAGCCGCAAGAGATAACTCAAGAATGGTAAGAGAATTAAGTGGTGAAAAAAAGTATCCGTTATTAGTTGATTTAAATAACATTAAGAGTATTACAAAAGAAGCTAGAGAACACTTTTCTATGAAAGGTAGAGACCCTTACATAAATTCCTTAGCAATGGTTATAAAATCGCCTATTAGCAGAATGATAGGAAATTACTTTATAAATTTAAGTTCACCCATTGTACCAACAAAACTATTTAACAGTAAGGAAAGGGCTATAAAATGGCTCACTCCGTACACAAATGGATAGCATAAACACCACATATCAAAAAGAGCTTTACAAACTCATCTGTAGAATAAAAGATATTCCTCCCAAAAAAATATCTTTTGATGAAATGGAATCATTTATTGCAGAAAACATTAACGACATTGAATATTTAATCAGTTGTAAAGAAAGTTGCGATAAGAGGCTACGTGAAATGGCAGATGTTATTATTTCATATAGCAACAAAGAGTTTAACCAAAAGGCTTTTATTTCAGACTCAAACAATGAATTTGACGGACTGGCGGTTGGAATAAATATGCTTGGAGAAGAACTCGATTCAGCAAATATTTCGTTGCATGAAAAAGAAGTTCTTCTAAAAGAAATTCACCATAGAGTAAAAAATAATTTGCAGCTAATTTCAAGTTTAATTAACCTGCAGTCTAGTATATTAGATGACAAAGAAGCCAAAATTCAATTTAAAGAATGTCAGGACAGAATTAAATCAATGGCTTTAGTACACGAAAAACTTTATCGAACAGAAAATTTCTCCCAAATTAATTTTAGCCATTATGTTATTGAGTTAGTAAAAGAAATTTCAAAAACATACTCTCAACAAACTAATATTAAACTAAACTTTGATGTAAAACCAAATATTTTTCTGGATTTAGACACCTCTATTTCAGTAGGATTAATTATCAATGAACTCATTGTAAATGCATTTAAACACGCATTTAATGAAAAAAGCATTGAACCAAAAATTGATGTTTTAATTGATGATCAACAAGAACAAATCTTTGTGAAAATATTAGATAATGGCAACGGAGTAAAAGACGATTTTAATATTAACAATACAAGCTCTCTAGGATTAACGATAATTACTTCATTGATAGAACAAATTGAAGGAGACATTAATTTCAAATCAGACAACGGAACGCAAGTAAGTTTTAGTTTTAAAAAACAAACACTTTCTTAACCATAGCTGTTTCAGAAAAATATACATTAATAATATATAGACCCGTTTCAAATTCATTTAAGTTAAAGTCGAAGCTTGGCTCAGTAAAGTTTTTTTGCATTACTAATTTTCCATTTAAATCTAAAACAGATAATCTTTTATCAGAAGATATCGATGAGCTTATCTCAAACAAATTGTTTCCTTTACTTAATAGAAGTAAGCCTTTTTCCAAATTATTACCTACAGAAGTAATTATTGGCCTATATTGTTTAACAACAACACTGTCTTCCTTTTCAGACATACAGTTTCCATTAAATGCTTTCAAACTCACTTTATAATTTCCGATAGTAGTATAACTATATGTTGGTGAAGTTTGTGTACTGGAATTTCCGTCACCGAAATCCCAATTATAAGTTAGTGAGTTAGTAGAATTGTTACTCAACAATAAGTTACCACCCTCTGACAAATATATAGTATCACTCACCAAATTATAATTTGCAGTAACAACAATTCCAGGATTAATGGTAAAATATAACTCCTCTACAATTCCTTTACTGGTTAGTTCAAGCCTATAATTTCCGGCAGAAAGGCTATCAAGATTAGCAATATTAATATTAGCATACATAGTCCTAACAAAAGTATTTTGAGAATCATATAAATCTAACTGCCAGTTGGTGTTTCCATTTTTTATTATTTGTGCAGAACCACTTTTATTTCCATAACAATCTTCATCTATAACAGTAATTTTTGGTGCTTTAGAAATATTGAACGTAAGGCTAGTCTGTGCCTGCATTGCTTGCAACTGAACACTAAAAGTAGTATCACCTCTAAAAAAATAGTGCGTTCCGGAGTTGTTTACGGTTAAGCTAACTTTATAAGAACTATCTAAAGGAAAAACTTCTGAAAAGGTAATCAAATAAGCTCCTGTTACCGGAATATTAGTAAATATGGAAATGCTGGTATCCTTATTAAATTCTGGCAAAGCATTGATAGATAATTTCTGAGTAGGACTTATTTGAGTATATATAGACGGAACATTAGGATTAGAGCTAATTAACTTCCATGCATCATAATTACCATCAAAGTTAACCGTAGCTCCATTTAAAAATCTAATTACTGTTTCATCAGAATAACCATTTCCCGTTATCTTAACCCTCATGGCGTTATTATTTGCATTAAGATTTAATGCTAGTAACACTGTGATAAAAAATTGAACAAAATATTTCATCTTTTTTGCTTTGATTATTTACAAAACAAAAATCCTTCTAAAAAGGATAAAAAAACAGAGTGAAAAAGTGTAATTTGATAAAGTAAAAACAGGTAAATTGAAATAGGTGTTTTAACCTATCAGTAAAGATAAAAAACTAAAAAAGCCAACAAAAATGCTGGCTAAAAGCTAGTACACCCGTAGGGATTCGAACCCCAAACCTTCTGATCCGTAGTCAGATGCTCTATCCAGTTGAGCTACGGGTGCAAAATTTTCGGCAAATGTAATTATTTGCTTGGATTATAATAAGTCATTGCTTCAGGCAAATGGTCTTTTATATCTTCTATTCTAGTATCATGGCTTGGGTGAGTACTTAAAAATTCAGGAGGAGCTCCGCCACCTGCCTCTTTCATTCTTTCCCAAAAACTAGCAGCTTCTCTAGGGTCATAACCAGCCATTGCCATAAAAATTAATCCCATGTGATCCGCCTCCGACTCATGCTTTCTAGAAAATTTAAGCATTCCCAATTGTCCACCAACGCCAATAGCCTGCATAAAAAGTTGATTTCCTAATGATGGGTTTGACCCCATTAATGCCCCAAGAGTTGCGCCTCCTGCTTGTAATGCTAAGCCTTGTGACATTCGTTCATTACCATGACGCGCTATAGCGTGAGCAATTTCATGTCCCATGACTACAGCCATTCCTGTTTCATCAGCTGTAATTGGTAATATTCCGGTATAAAAACAAACTTTTCCACCGGGCATGCACCATGCATTGGCAATATTGTCGTCAACTAAATTAAACTCCCACTCAAAGTCTTTAATTCTCTTTTGCATCTTTTTATTTCCTTGAGCAAACGTTGTAACAGCATCAGCTATTCTTTTTCCAACACGCTTTACCATTTGTGTCCTTGCGTCACTATCAGGCACTTTTTTGTGCTCACTCAAGAATTGATTATACTGGTCTAAACTCATTGTCATCAGTTCACTTTCAGGCAATAAATTCATCTGCCGCCTTCCGGTAATAGGAACTTTTGCGCAGGCCCATAAAATCAACATCAATAACTGAATTGAAACTACTTTTAATAAAAATCCTTTCATAAACTTTTTATTTATTTTGTAAAGATATAAATCTGGTTTAGGTTAGTAATGTATTTTTATTTCTTTTAGTTGATATACACTTTTTTTCCTAGCATCTGAATGTACAATTAACGCTCCAAACTTATCAAGTCCTTCAATAACTCCTGTAAAACTTCCTTTATCATCTTCAAATTCTCCTTTTTTCTTATAACCATATAGCAACGAATAATACTCCTTCTCGATTTTTTCAAACTGCCTGCTTTGCAACAAAAAATAGAAATATTCAAGTGATTTTAAGTATGTATTTAGCGCTTCCTTTAATTCAATTTCCTTATTAAGTATATTAAAAATAGAAGTGGCTTTAGGCTCATTAAATTGCTTTTGATTTACATTTAGTCCTATTCCTATAACACTATACCCTATCTCTTTTCCCTGAATGCTATTTTCTATAAGAATTCCACATATTTTTTTATTGTCAACCAAAATATCGTTTGGCCACTTAATTTGTGCTTTTATGTCAAGTCCATTCAAAAAATCACATACCGATAATGAAACAATTTTATTTAAAATAAATTGCTTCTCTACATCTAACTTGGAGAATAAACAAATACTAAACGTTAGGTTTTTCCCTTCCTCACTTGCCCAATTATTTCCTCTTTGTCCTTTTCCATGTACTTGTGAATAAACTGCAACAACAAGCCCTTCAGTAGCTAAGCCATTTTTACATAGTTCAATACAATAATCATTCGTAGATGAAATTTCATCTAGCCAAATGATGTTATGTCCAACAATTTGCAACTTTATTTGTTAACTTATGTTATAATCAATGACTTTAACTCTATAAAATCACTATTTTTGCAAACTAACTAAAAAAATAAATGACAGAGAAAAAATTGAAGTATTCATCAAAACGATTAGCAGAAGAAGCCATTAAAGGCTTACAAGAAAAAAAAGCAGAAGACATCGTTCTATTAAATCTTAAAGAAATAGATAACTCAATTTGCGATTACTTTATTATTTGCACAGGAACATCTAATAGGCATGCAGACTCTATATCAGATTCTGTAGAAGAATACGTACTTAAAAAAATGAAAGAAAAACCTTATCATGTGGAAGGAAAGGAAACTTCAGAATGGGTTTTATTAGACTACGTAGACGTTGTAGTACATATTTTTATTCCCGAAATGAGGGATTTTTACAACTTAGAAGGTTTATGGGCTGATGCTAAAAAAATAGCGGTAGCTTAATACTAAAATTACAATGGAAGAGAAAGAAAATAAGAAATCAGATTTTGGAAAAATAAAAAACCCTTTTTCTGGTGGTGGAAATAATAAAGATAAAAAACCGGGAAACGGATTTAGCTTTTACTGGATTTATGCAGCAATAGCAATAGCTTTTTTAACAATTGCGCTATTTAACTCAGGCTCAGGAGCAAGAGTTATCACTTTTGGGGAACTTGAAAAAATGGTTGAAGCTGGAGAGGTTAAAAATATCAAATACAACGATAGATTTGCTGAAATAACAATAAAATCAGAAGCTCTAGGAAATGATTTTCACAAATCTAGAATTAAAACACCCATGTTTGGCTCAAATCCTACTGTACCTCATTATGAAATGGAAATTGGTTCTTTAGAAAGATTTGAAGCAAAACTTGATAAGTGGAGTGAAAATCAAGATTTTACTTACAGATACCACAAAGAAGAAGAGTGGATGGGTAATTTATTTGGATGGCTATTACCTATCATTTTGCTGGTAGTTATTTGGTTATTTATTATGCGAAGAATGACCGGAAGTGGCGGTCCGGGAGGTCAAATTTTCAATATAGGAAAATCAAAAGCCGTATTGTTTGACAAAGAAAAGAATGTAAATGTTACATTTAATGATGTTGCAGGCTTAGAAGGCGCAAAAGAAGAAATTGAAGAAATAGTTGACTTCTTAAAAAATCCGAAAAAATACACAGAGCTGGGAGCGAAAATTCCAAAAGGTGCACTACTTGTCGGCCCTCCGGGAACAGGAAAAACATTATTGGCAAAAGCTGTTGCAGGTGAAGCAAAAGTTCCTTTCTTCTCACTTTCAGGGTCTGACTTTGTGGAGATGTTTGTTGGAGTCGGTGCTTCGAGAGTTAGAGACTTATTTAAACAAGCAAAAGAAAAAGCACCTGCAATTATCTTTATTGATGAAATAGATGCCATAGGAAGAGCCAGAGGAAGGGGAATTGCTCAAGGAGCAAATGATGAAAGGGAAAATACCTTAAACCAATTACTAACAGAAATGGATGGTTTTGGCACCAACAATGGTGTAATATTATTAGCCGCAACCAACAGAGCCGATGTGTTAGACAGAGCTTTATTGAGACCCGGAAGATTTGACAGACAAATACATGTTGATTTACCGGACATTGAAGAAAGAAAAGAAATTTTTAAGGTTCATCTCAAGCCATTAAAATTAGATACTGAACTTGACATGGAGTTCCTTGCTAAGCAAACTCCTGGATTTTCAGGAGCTGATATTGCTAATATTTGTAATGAAGCCGCATTAATAGCAGCTAGAAAAAAGAAAAAACATGTTCAACTACAAGATTTCTTAGATGCTGTTGATAGAATTATTGGTGGTCTTGAAAGAAAATCTAAAATAATTACCAAAGACGAAAAACAAGTAATTGCATATCATGAAGCCGGACATGCCACAGCCAGTTGGTTATTAGAACATGCCTCTCCATTAGTAAAAGTTACTATAGTTCCTAGAGGAAGGTCTCTTGGAGCAGCTTGGTATTTACCTGAAGAAAGACAAATAACAAATACTGACCAATTAATGGATGAAATGTGTGCGGCACTTGGCGGAAGAGCTGCAGAAGAAATCATTTTTGGTAAAATATCTACGGGAGCATTAAGCGATTTAGAAAAAATTACTAAACAGGCCTATGCAATGGTAACTGTTTATGGTTTAAACGATAAAGTAGGTAACATTAGTTATTACGACAGTACAGGTCAATCTGATATGAATCTTTCGAAACCATGGAGTGAGAAAACAGGTCAGTTAATTGATGAGGAAGTTTCTAAAATGATTGAAGCTGCTTATGAAAGAACCAAAAAAATCTTAATTGAAAATAAAGATAAGCTTAAGATTTTAGCAGAATTGCTTCTTGAAAAAGAAGTGATTTTTAAAGAAGATGTAGAAAAGATTTTTGGAAAACGACCCTTTGAAAAAGACAAAGTGATAGAACCAAAAAAAGATTCTTTGAACGGTAGCTCCTCTGAAGACAAACTTGAGATTAATTCAGAAGTTGAAAAAATAGATTCGGATAAAGAAGAAAGTAAAAATGATTAAATGTGAATGACTGGATAAAAATATTCAGTTCCTCCTTCATTCATAAAATTCAATTGCTTTTGGCTTTATTGGAAGAAAACGAAATTAAAGCTTTTGTTATTAATAAAACTGACTCCATGCATCTACACCTAAGTGCTACAACTGCCGAAATAGAAGTTTATGTAAGTCAGTCAGACGTTATGAAAGCCAAACACATCATTTCAAAATCTTTGCTTTGAATTCATTTGTAACAAGAACAATCAGCGGATTCTTTTTTGTAGTTATTCTTATTAGCTGTATTTATTTTTACCATACTCTATTTTTTGCGCTAATAACACTGCTTTCCTTTGTAGGTATTTATGAATGTAATCAGCTTCTTAAAAAAACAAAAAACCAATTTAATTGGGTATTTTCCTTTGTTCCCTCAATTATTTTATTCTTGCTAATTACATTAAGTTGGAAATATACAATTGATTTAAAGTATTACTCATTATTAATCTTACCTGTTTTTTTATTATTGATTTATACTCTTTTTTCAAAAAATGAAAATCCACTTAATTATGTTTCATCAAGTCTTTTAGGCTTTTTATATGTAGCTCTACCTTTTTGGTGTTTGTACCAATTAGGTTTTATGACAAATAGTGTTACAAATGAGTATTCTCCGAATATTATTCTAGGATTTTTCTTTGTAATGTGGGCAAACGATACCGGAGCATATTTGACAGGAAGAGCTTTTGGAAAGCATAAATTCTTTCCCAGAATTTCTCCAAACAAAACATGGGAAGGAACTATTGGCGGAATAATTATAGGAGTTTTAATTGCTTATCTTAATCATTTTTGGTTTGAAAATTTAAGTGTAACCAATTGGATTATTCTAGGTCTTATTATCACAATTTTTGGAACATTGGGAGATTTAGTAGAATCTATGTTTAAGAGAGCTGCAAAAGTTAAAGACTCTGGTAAAATAATGCCCGGTCATGGCGGAGTGTTAGATAGGTTTGACAGCACTTTATTAGCCGCACCAATGGTTTGGTTATATTTATTACTAATAGGCTAAGCAATTTCAAGAATATATTAAATTTGTACAAATCACATTTATGACCATCCACAAAGAAGGATTTCCTACACTAGCAATATCATTCGTTTTTTTTGCAATAGTAAATGCTATTCTTTACTACTTTAAAGTACACCAAATCATTCTCGTTTTGAGCGTTATTGTTTCGCTTGGAGTTTGGTTATTTTTAGTTTCCTTTTTTAGAGTTCCTGCAAGAAATTATGTAAACAGCAGCATTAATGATGTAATTTCTCCAGCTGACGGAACTGTTGTAACTATTGAAGAAACGGAAGAAACCGAATATTTTAAAGATAAAAGAATTCAAATTTCTGTGTTTATGTCTCCTTTAAACGTACACGTAAATCGTTACCCGATTGAAGGAAAAGTAAAATATGCAAAATATCATCCGGGAAAATATTTAGTGGCATGGCATCCAAAATCGTCTACTGAAAACGAACGAACAACGATTGTTGTAGAAAATAATAAACATGCTATTTTATTCAGACAAATAGCAGGAGCGGTTGCCAGAAGAATTGTAATGTACTCTAAAGAAAATGATGAAGTAAAACAAAGTCAGCAATGCGGCTTTATTAAATTTGGCTCAAGAGTAGATATCTTTCTTCCTGTTGGTACCAAAATAAATGTTTCTATTAACGAAAAAGTACAAGGAGGAATAACCTCTCTTGCAACATTATAAAATTAAATATCATGAAAAAACTAACCACTTTTCTATTTCTATTTTCTTTAATAATTAGTGTTTCTAAAGCACAAGATGTTTCAGAAAAAGATTTTAAATCAAAAATTGCAGAAGTAACCGTTTACCTTAACGGAGCTGAAGTTAAACGAACAGCTTCAGGTTCAATTCCTGCAGGAAAATCTATTGTAGTAATTGATGAATTATCAAACAAACTAGACCCTTCAAGTATTCAGGTTATTCCATCCAATGGAATTGAAATGCTTTCTATAAGTAGTGAAATCAACACATTAAACCCTGAAAAATTAGAACCAAGAATTAAAACCTTAAAAGATTCTGTAGAGTTAATCTCAAAAAAACTGCAATTAGTAAGAGACGAATTAGACGCTTATACTACCGAAAAACAAACACTCTTAAAAAACCAAAGCATTGGAGGCGCTAATAATGGAGTATCGGTTTTAGAATTAGAAAAAGCAGCTAACTTTTACAGAAGCAGAATTTTTGAAGTAAACAAAGAGGTAGCCAAGCTTACTGAGAAACAAACCGATTTACAAAAAGAAGTAAATAAGTTAAATCAGCAACTAAATGCCCTGAACTACAAAAACAACCCTTACAGAAGAACGATAAGAATTTTGGTAGAAACAAAAACTGCCGCCACAGCAAGTTTTGATATACGATATTTAGTAAACAGTGCCGGCTGGGAACCAGCTTATGATATTGTAGCTGAAGAAATTGGCAAACCAATTATTTTAAAATACAAAGCTCGGGTATTTAACAATACTGATATTGACTGGAATAGTATTCCACTAATTTTGTCATCTGCCGACCCTTATGAAAGTGCATCAAGACCGGATCTTGACCCTTGGTATTTAAACTATGGAGCAAGCTATTTAAAAAAGAAATCCGGAGCAGGTTTTAAAAACGAAGCCTACAATAGTAACAGAGGCTCTTATGGAAAAGTAAATGATTTATCTTATGAAAGTAATGCTCAAATACAACAAGTACAACAACAATATCAAAAAAATGTAAATTATAAAACCATTACAGTTTCTGAGTTAAGTGTAGATTTTAAAATATCAAAGCCATACACTATTCCATCTGATGCCAAACCATATATTGTAGATATTTCCGAAACAAATATGCCGGCTGAATATTCTCATATTGTGGTTCCAAAAATTGATAAAGATGCATTCTTACTTGCCAGAGTTACTGGCTGGGAAAAGCTTAATTTAATTGAAGGACCTGCCAACATTTACTTTGGGAATACATTTACAGGAGTATCTAAAATCAATACATTAAACTTTGAAGATACACTTGATATTTCATTAGGAAGAGACAAAAAAGTATTGGTTTCAAGAACTGAAAAACAAGATTTTCAAAGTAAAAATATAATTGGCAGCCAAAGAAAGGATAGCTATACCTATGAAATTAAAGTAAAAAACAATCATGATAAGGCCATAAAAATTGAAATACTAGACCAATACCCTATTTCTCAAAACAGTGAAATTTCTGTAGATGTTCAAAATATATCGGGTGCTGAAGAGAACAAAACAACTGGTCAGCTAACCTGGAAAGCTGAAATTCCTAAAGGAGAAACGAAAAGCTATGAATTGTCTTATTCTATCAAGTATCCGAAAAACAAACAGGTTTCTACTAAAGCTAGATACAGAACAATAAGTGCTCCAAGCTTTTAATCGATAAGCCCCATTTTGGATTTAATCTGGTAAGAATTTCTATTGGCAGAATTACGTGAAATTAGTTCTGCCAAAAATCCGGTTAAAAATAATTGCGAACCAATTATCATAGAGGTAAGTGCAATATAAAAGTAAGGTGAACTTGTAATAAGTCTAGCCTTAGTATCAATAAAAAGTTTATCTATGCCCAACCAAAGTGAAGCTAAAAAACCAAGAATAAACATAATGGTTCCAAGAGCTCCAAAGAAGTGCATTGGTCGCTTCCCAAACTTTGAAACAAAAGTAATAGACATTAAATCAAGAAAACCATTTACAAAACGCTCCAAGCCAAATTTAGAGGAGCCGTATTTTCTCTCTTGATGCTGAACTACCTTCTCTCCTATTTTAGTAAAACCTGCCCACTTTGCAATTACCGGAATATAACGATGCATTTCACCGTACACTTCGATATTCTTAACTACATCAGAGTGATATGCCTTCAAGCCACAATTAAAATCATGAAGTTCTATACCACTCATTTTTCTGGTGGCAAAATTGAAAAGTTTGGTAGGTATAGTTTTACTAATTGGGTCATAACGCTTGGCCTTCCACCCGGAAACCAAATGAAAACCATCTTCCAAAATCATTTTTCGCAAATCAGGAATCTCCTCAGGGCTATCTTGTAAATCAGCATCCATAGTAATTACCACTTCGCCTTCACAAGCATCAAAACCTGTATTTAATGCAGCCGATTTACCATAATTCCTTCTAAACTGAATTCCTTTAATATTGGGGGTTTGTTTACTTAAATTTTGGATTACTTCCCAGGATTTATCCTTACTTCCGTCATCCACAAACACAATCTCATAGGAAAATGAATTAGCCTGCATCACTCTGTCAATCCATGCAGAAAGTTCAGGTAAAGACTCTTCCTCATTAAAAAGAGGAACTACAATTGATATTTGCTTTTTATATTCCAGAATCTAATGAATCAATATCAGGGTTAGGATTATCTCTTTTCATAAAAGCTGCTATAATCAGCAAAATTATTCCACCCATAAACATATATCCAAAGAAAGCAGAGATTGCCATAAATCCGGGCGCCATAAACCATTCCGCAAATTCTAATGATTGTTCTATTTGTGCTTCACTCATCCCGGCTTCTTCCCATTGAACGATTGCCAGTTCTTTTATATTTTCTGTAATACCGGTATCAATAAATTTAACGTAGATATAATAAAACAAACATGAAATAGCCGCAGCAACACTTAAAGTCAGTGAGCCTAATCCAACACATTTCCCATAAGAAATATATCCTCCACCTGCCTCTTCTCTGTACGAGCGTAGCGTAAATATTAGCATGAGAATAATCAGTATATAAATTCCCCATCCCAAATATTGATTAGTATAAAGTTCAAACATGAATTGTATTAGTTGATATGCTACCAGCGTTAACCCTAATATCAATCCATTTTTTATTACGTAAGGCTTCATTTCTTTTAATTAATTGCCAAATATAAGGATTACAATAAACCAAAAGCCAAATATCCCACATCAATTAACATTAATTAAAACTTATCGTCAATTACTAATCACTAATTACTAACTTTGCACTCCATTAAAAAATGGCAAAAAATTAATATGATTAAAATTACCTTACCTGACGGAGCAATAAAAGAAGTGGAAAAAGGAACTTCCTCTTTAGATATTGCTAAAAGTATTAGCGAAGGCTTGGCAAGAAATGTATTGGCAGCTATCGTTAACGGAGAAGTTGTTGATGCAAATCGACCTATTGAGAATGATGCAACTCTTCAACTTTTAACCTGGAACGATACGGAAGGGAAAACGGTAATGTGGCATTCATCTGCACATCTAATGGCAGAAGCATTGCAAGAATTATATACTGACATTCAATTTACTATTGGACCGCCCATTGAAAACGGCTTTTATTATGATGTAGATTTTGGAGATACTGAGTTTTCTGAAAAAGATTTTCCAAAAGTAGAGGCTAAAATGAAAGAATTGGCTTCTCAAAAAAATGAATACGTAAGGCAAGAAATTTCAAAAGCAGACGCAGCTAAGTTTTACCGAGAAAGAAATAACGAGTATAAACTAGAGCTCATAGAAGAACTTGAAGACGGAAGCATCACATTTTATACTCAAGGAAAATTTACCGATTTATGTAAAGGACCTCATGTTCCAAATACGGGTTTTATTAAAGCAGTTAAAGTTTTAAGCACAGCAGGAGCGTATTGGAGAGGAGATGAAAATAAAAAACAGCTAACCAGAATTTACGGCATTACTTTTCCAAAGCAAAAAGAATTGGAAGAGTACTTAACCATGTTGGAAGAAGCTAAAAAGCGAGACCATAGAAAGCTGGGGAAAGAACTTGAGTTATTTACATTTTCTAATCGTGTGGGACAAGGTTTACCCATGTGGCTTCCAAAAGGAACTGCCATTAGAAGCCGATTAGAAGACTTTTTAAAGAAAACTCAAAAAGAAGCCGGTTATGTTCAAGTAATTACTCCACATATCGGAAGTAAAGAATTGTACGTTTGTTCGGGTCACTACGCAAAATATGGTGAAGACTCATTCCAGCCAATAAAAACTCCAAAAGAAAATGAAGAGTTTTTGTTAAAGCCAATGAATTGTCCTCATCACTGTGAGGTTTTTGCTGCTCAACCAAGGTCTTACAAAGATTTACCATTAAGATTAGCAGAGTTTGGTACGGTTTATCGATACGAGCAAAGTGGAGAGTTACACGGATTAACAAGAGTTAGAGGCTTCACACAAGATGATGCCCACTTATTTTGTACTCCCGACCAGGTAAAAGAAGAATTCAAAAAAGTAATTGATATTGTATTATACATCTTTAAAATACTTGACTTTAAAGATTATGAAGCTCAAATCTCCTTAAGAGATAAAAACGCTCCAGAAAAATATATCGGAACAGATGAAAACTGGGAAAAAGCAGAAAGAGCAATTATTGAAGCAGCAGAAGAAAAAGGCTTAAATACGTTTGTTGAATACGGAGAAGCAGCATTTTATGGTCCTAAGCTAGACTTTATGGTAAAAGATGCTATTGGAAGAAAATGGCAATTAGGTACTATTCAGGTAGATTATAACCTTCCAGAGCGTTTTGAGTTAGAATACACCGGAAGCGATAATGAAAAACATCGTCCTGTAATGATTCACAGAGCACCATTTGGCTCAATGGAAAGATTTATGGCGGTTTTAATTGAGCATTGTGCCGGAAACTTCCCGATATGGCTCACAAACGAGCAAGTTAAAATACTTCCGGTAAGTGAAAAATATCACGAATACGCCCAAAGTGTTTTAAAATTGTTAAATAATTACGATATTCGCACGCTCGTTGACGAAAGGGCAGAAAAGGTAGGCAAAAAAATTAGAGATGCCGAGTTAGAAAAAGTGCCTTTCATGCTTATCATTGGCGAGAAAGAGCAAACTGACCAAACCGTTTCTGTTCGTAAACACGGACAAGGTGATTTAGGAACGTTTAGCATAAATGAATTTATAGAAATAGTTAATAATGAGATTGAAAGCTCATTAAAAGTTTAATTAAAAGGAGGATTTAAAATAGCACTAAAAACTTTTAAAAGAAGAAACGAAGACGAACACAGAATTAATGAAAGGATTAGAGTTCCGGAAGTTCGTGTAGTTGCAGATGGGATAGAGCCAAAGGTTTACCCCACTCAAAAAGCTTTAGAAATGGCAAGAGAACAAGATTTAGACCTTGTGGAAATTTCGCCAAATGCTAAACCGCCTGTGTGTAAGATTATTGATTATCAAAAATTCTTATACATACAAAAGAAGAAACAAAAAGAGCTAAAATCTAGACAGAGTAAGGTTGTTGTAAAAGAGATTAGATTTGGCCCAAATACAGACGAGCATGATTATGAATTTAAACTTAAACATGCCGAAAAGTTCATTGCAGAAGGATCAAAAGTAAAGGCTTATGTGTTTTTTAAAGGAAGAACCATCCTTTTTAAAGACAAAGGTGAAATACTTTTATTAAGAATGGCTCAAGCATTAGAAGATGTGGCTACTGTAGAAAGTATGCCAAAGATGGAAGGAAAGAGAATGATAATGATGCTTGCACCAAAAAAGAAATAAGTAAATTTTTAATTTAAATATAGCAGTCATGCCAAAAATGAAAACAAATGCCAGCGCAAAAAAGAGATTTAAAGTTACCGGCTCTGGTAAAATAAAAAGAAAGCATGCCTATAAGCGTCACATTTTGACTAAAAAGTCGAAAAAACAAAAGCTTAGATTAACTCACTTTACAGTAGTTGATAAAGCAGATGAGAAAAGTGTGAAACGATTATTGTGCATCTAACTTTAACAAATCGGTTTAACTAAAATTATTTTTAACCAGATGGTATAGCCAAAAGATCCGAATGAAATCGGGCGCTTATCGTCAAAAAACAAAAACAAAATGCCTAGATCAGTCAATTCAGTAGCTGCGAAAGCAAGAAGAAAGAAAATCTTAAAAATGGCCAAAGGCTACTGGGGCCGTAGAAAAAATGTTCATACCGTTGCAAAAAATGCTGTAGAAAAAGGTTTACAGTATGCTTATGTAGGTAGAAAACTAAAGAAAAGAGATTACAGAAGTTTATGGATTACCAGAATTAATGCAGGTGTTAGACAACATGGTATGTCTTACTCTGAGTTTATTGGTAAAGCGAACAAAAAAGGAATTCAGTTAAACAGAAAAGTATTAGCTGACCTTGCCATGAATCATCCTGAGGCTTTTAAAGCTGTTGTTGATTCTGTAAAATAAAACGCTAAAACTTTAGAACTTATAAAGCGCCTTCTGAAAAGTGGGCGCTTTTTTATTGCACTAAAAATCTCCCGCTATAATTCTTTTGAGTTGTAACTACTGAATAAAAATAAATTCCACTTTTAAATTCTGCTGAATTAATTTCTATAGCATTAGCCGGATAATATTCTTTTACTTTTCTACCAAACACATCATAAATACTAACGCTTTTAACCTCTCCAATTTTATCTATAGTTAAAGTAGAGGTAGATGCAACAGGATTTGGATAAAGTTCAATTTTAATTTGATTATTTTGTTCTTCAATATTAGTATTAAGACAAAAACCGTTTTCCCACAGATAGTAATTTCCATTAATTGAAAAGCATTTTAAGCCACATGTACTTTCAAAATATGAATACATATCATATCCAATACCCTCAGTAAAATTCATTATAAAAGGATTTACATTTAAATTACTTCCTTGAATACTTGTACTGATTGGACCTTTACTGGAATCGTTATACAAAAAGAAATAATTATTGCGTTCCCATTGAAAGCTTGTAATTGCATAATCATCAAAAGTTATCAAATTTCTTACGTCATTTTGCTTCATAGAAAAATCGATAAATAAATATTCATTTACACTATCACTAGGAACAAGAAAAACCTGTTTAGTAATCGTGTCATTTCTATATGCGCCTAAATAAACATCAGGGAAATGCTTTCTAAAAAACTTATTGTACAACTTACCGTTTATCAATGTATCTTTATTATCAGTAAAGTATATTCTTTTCTCATTTGGTATTTTGGGAATTGTCCCGTATTCACACTCGAACACCCAAACTGCATTGGAATCAGGCATCATTTTACCTTTTAATGAAGGCTGTGCTACTACAATTGTAATTGCAAAAAGAAAAAATATTGTAGCTGTTAACTTTTTCATTGTAGCTAAGTTAAGTAATTTATTCCGTCTTCTCTTCCACTACCAACACATTGTTTTCGTACTCCTCTACTGCTTGTACTTTACCGGTAATGTAATAGATGGTAAACGTTCCGTGTAGTTTATCGTCCTTAACATAAAAAACAGCTTTCTTCTTACCGTTATCATGATAATGTGTCCACTTTCCTTCTTTTTTTCCCCTTACGTATTCTCCTTCACTGTGCTTTTTCCCATTTTCATAATATGCCACACATTTACCATGCAAAGAATCATTTAAATAATAACACTCCTTTCTTGGTTTTTCGTTAGCATGATAGTAAACCGCTTTTCCGTTTAGTGTATCGTTTTCATAAGTTAAATCCATCAATTTATAGCCTCTGTCGTCCCAATACTTTATCAGCCCATTCTTTTTTCCGTCAAGCAAAATTCCTTCTTCTTGCATAGCCTTGTTTTTATACCATTTGGCATATTTCCCGGTCTTTTTTCCCTCCAACCAAGTGTAAGCTTCTTTATTATTCCCATCATCATAATAGGTATAGGCGATGCTATCAGTAGCCTGAGAGTAAGCAAAAACCGAAACAAACAAAAACAATATGGATACTATTCCCCTCAATGTAAATTACTTAAGAAACATAAAGTTAAGAAAAAAGATAATTGATAGATAATATATTAGCGGAATACAAATTGGCTGGGAATAACTCCTGCTTTAAATGTATGTAATAAAGTTCCCGAATTGGAATATCTCAAAACATTTCCTTTCTGCACATAGTCAATAGCATCTGCAATGTAAATATCGCCCGAATTTGGATGAACAGCTAAACCATACACGACCGAATTTCCAAGATTAATAATACTTTGAACAGGCAATGCAGAAGCAGATATGCTCATTTTATAAATGTCTTCATTTACAAAATACATTTCCTCTCTTGTTCCATTAAAGCATAAATAGCTCGGGAAATTAGAGTTTCCGGTAAACGAAAACGATTGCTCAATAGTCATAGAATTCGGGTCTATTCGATAAAGACTTCCCGCCACAGAAGTATCTCCACCGCATAACGCCCAAAGCTTATTGTTTTTATCAAATTTTATGCTATTCAAGTCCTTGGTCAATTGCAAAGTATCTATTACTTGATTGGTTGACACATCAATCTTGTAAATACTATTTTGAGTAATATTCTGAACAAAAACATGGTTT
This sequence comes from Bacteroidia bacterium, assembly GCA_030426475.1. Classification (GTDB taxonomy): domain Bacteria; phylum Bacteroidota; class Bacteroidia; order Flavobacteriales_E; family Vicingaceae; genus CALALS01. The sequence goes on along the minus strand of JAUHYR010000008.1, from coordinate 34,819 downwards.
TGTAATAATCTCATCTTTTCTGTCCAGCCATTGAGAGAAATGCTAGCTGAAATGGTATTATTAATTAAATCAACTACGTAAATCTTGTTTTGATACAGCTCCGAAACATAAGCAGTAGAAGCGTTTAGCCTCACAAAGTATCTGGGCGAATTAAATCCGTTTATTGTAGCAATAGATTTAAAATCAGAAGTATTTACAACTTCTATTTTTCCACTATTATTAAGAACAATATAGGTTTTGTCTCCATCAACATAAATATCTTGTGCTACATCACCCAGGGTAAAACCATTTGCCATTTGAAACATATTTTCACTTACAGCTTTTGTTTCAGCATTATAATAAGTAACACTTGCATTATTCCAGCCAAAGTTTCCTTCATTAAGAATATAAACTCCATTAATAGAAATAGCTGTATCAAATGGCTTAGGCTCTTTCGTATTTAAAGGAATTGGTAATTGTTTTTTGCAGCCGACAAGCAAAGTACCAAAAATCAATATGGTCAGAAAATTACTTTTCACTTGGAGCAAAATTATAACTTAATGTAAACATAAAGTTAGTTGGGGGCATTGGCCGATACGCAATTACATAATACTCAACATTAGTAATATTATTAACTTGAAACTTTGTATTTAGATTATGCTTTTTCAAATCAAAATCTTTAGCGATAAATGCATTTACCAAATGATAATATGGTAAATAAGTAGTGTTATCAGAGTTGATAAATCTATCGCTTGTAAAATTAGTATTTCCACCAATCATCCATTTTTTGTAACTAAAGATTAAACTACCGGAAGCATTATGAACGGGAACATATATTAATTGTTTATTCAAAGAAGCATCCGATTCAGACGATGTCTTTTTATTAATTGATTTTGTAAATGTATAATTTCCGCTTACCCGAAAATTACAATTAGAATTGATTTGATAATTATACTTTATAGAAGTTTCCAGTCCGTAATTATTCACCTCTTTAATGTTTTGAGGCGACCAATAACCTTTGTTGGTAGGACTCCATAAAATCCAGTTTTCGATATAAGAATTAAAAGCCGTTACTTCTGCTGTAAATAATTTCGTTTGATAAATTACTCCTAATTCTTCCATCCATCCTTGCTCCGGCTCTAAATTTTGATTACCACCTGGCGTCCAATACAAGTCGTTTAGTGAAGGATAACGGGTATGCCTGGCAACATTCGCTTTAACGCTTAATTGTTTATCAGGTAGTAATACCAAAGAAATAGCAGGCATTAAAGGCAAAAAATTATTATCAATTAATTCTGTTCGGATTGAAGTTTCTAAATAACACCACTCTTTAAACTTTTTTGAAAGTTGTACAAAACCCGAAAATTGATTTCTGTAAACACTATTATTATAACCATCCGTTTGGGCTTCGTTATAACCATTTTGAAGCTGAAGTTTTGCAGTAAAATCTGATTTAAAAAAATGTTTGTATTGAGCTATAGATTTTAAACTATTAGAATTACTCACTGAAAACAACGAATCAGATGGGATTTGATAAGCTAAGAAATCATTTAAATAAGAGGTTTTTAGATTAAAAATTCCTTTTGTAAAAAGCTTTTTCCATTCCAGTAAAAACCGCTTTGAATTGTCTTTTTGATTCTCATCAGATACACCCACCGAAGAAATAGGTTGTGGCAAATTTCTGTCACTACCCATCAACCAGAAATAAAAACTAAGCTTACTTTTTGTAGAAAAATCATATTCAAATGATTGCATAAAGCCTTGTTGCAAGACCTCAGCATTTACCAAATATTCTTTAGGAAAACCCGACTTAGTATAATTCAAAAAAGCATAATCATTCTTAATACTTTTATAATAAAATTTAGAACCAAGTTTTAACTTTCCTAAGTTGTAATTTGCTTTAAAACCCGATTGGTAGTGGTCAAAACTTCCGGCTGCCAACATTACATTTATCCCTTTTTTAAAGTCTGAGTTTAGCAATTGCACACTTCCGCCTAAGCCACCGGAGCCATCTGAAATACTTGAAGCTCCGTGATGCAATTCCGCATCATCGGTAAAAAAAAGAGGAAATAAATTGAAATCAATTTGACCATTCATAGAAGAATTTAAATTAATTCCATTCCAATAAACTTGGGTATGAGTCGCACCTGTGCCTCTGAATGAAACTGAAGCTAAAGCTCCATTTCCATAGTTCTTGACAAACACAGAAGATTCTGAAATTAACAAATCAGATAATTCGGAAGTTTTATGTCGAACAAAAGTAAGTGAGTCAAAAGTTGTTTTCTTATATGGAGACGAAACAGAATACATAGACTCTCTTACTTCATACTCATCAATTTTGAGAGTGTCAACTTCTTGTCCGCTTACCAAACTAACAACTAAAATAAGTACAGGTATGAGTATTAACTTATTCACTTTTCACTAACTTTCTTATTTCTGTTTCACCATTCCATTCAAGTTGAAAAAAGTAAATTCCGGGCTTTAGGCTGGAGGAATAATAATACTTAGTATTTTTTTCGAGAATAAACTCATCACACCATTTTCCGGTTATATCTCTTACAACAACTTTTAACTCTTCTTGGTTTGGGTTGTCAAAACTTAGTCGATTTAAAAATGGATTTGGATAAACACCTACTTTATTTAAACTACTACTTTCATTAATAGATGTCGGGAATTTAATGTTTATGGCCGCCACTGCATCTAAGTCAAAACCACTTGACCCAAAAGGTGTATTCCAGGGGTCATTCACTTTATTGTTCTGCGAATCATAAGTAGCATATGCATTATTAATGCTTCCGACAACATCTACAATTTTTATGTGAGTAATAGAGTCAATTTTCAAACCCGAAATACCTGAGAGTTCATTTAAATCGAACGGAGTACCATAGTTTAACCTAAACTTACCCGCCAAATTATGAAGATAAGATGTTTCAAGGGTATCAAAACTTCCTACTTGAAGAGTGTCTTGTGTTAATGAAACGGCATCAAACCTAAAAAAATTGATACCATCAGAACTTACCTCTACAAAAGCTAATTCTAAATACGTATCGCTAAAGCTATTTTCAAATATGGCAAAATCATAACCCGGGCCGTCAAACAATACGCCATTAAACTTAACCACAGCCGAACCACCATCTCCCAAACTAACTATCCCATTTGTACCGGGTTTTCCCAAAGCATCAGTAGAATCACCTACATTTGCGTAACCCAAAGAAGTATTGGAAACATCCTGCCAACCTCTTTGAATAGCACATTCATTTGCCCAGGCTTTAATTATACTTGAATCTTTATAAATGGCTATTGAGCCCGGATTGCCTGCCCCAGGAGAATAAGGCCCTTGTGCTTGAGACAGATTAAAGACAAAAGATAAAAGACTAAACACAAATATTCTTATCATCATTATTCTAGAATAATTAATCTGCTTGTTTGAGTTTTATTATTTGTTGAAAGTCTTGCTAAGTAAAAACCACCAGCAACATTTTCAATGTTTATTTTACTTACATTACTTATCAATAGCTCTGAGTAAACTAATTTTCCACTCATATCAGTAATTACCAGTTGTGCTTCTTCTTCAAATGAATTTATAACAGTAATTTGATTTTTAGCAGGATTCGGATATAAGTTCAGGGAATTATCTTTTTTTACCTCATCTAAACCCACATTTTGCTTATTAAACTCATCTACACAAAAAAAAGCGGGTGTGTTCATTCCAAAGGAACCTACATCAGAAGAAGAAAGCTTAAACAAGACACTATCTAAATTTCCCAGTGTTGTTAAATCAACCCACTCCCAGGTATTCACTCTATAATCTTGAGTGTTATTTGAAAAACGATAATCAGCAAGATAAAACTCAACACTATCACTTACTAAATTCCCATTATAATATCCAAATACAGTTAACTTAAACCAATCCGGATCATTTCCACTTGTGCCACCAAACTTTTTTGCAAATTGATCACCATCACGCATACTTATATTGGTATAAGTTCCGTTTGTCACATAAAAGCCCGAAACACTATTTCCCAGCGCTGAGCTCGTTAATCTTATCACTGAATTGTTTTGAGCTACAACATAGTTTCCTACACCACTAAAGTCAACATCTGTTGATGCTGCATATATATTTCCGGCTCCTGCGGTTATAGTATCCATAACATTTGAATAAGCAAATCCGCTTGCCCAATAACCACCAAAAGAAGTGTCATACTTATTTGGGAAATAAGCATCTCCACTTGTAAATCCACCGGATTGGTCAGAGCCATTCCAGTAAGAATTAGGAGAAAGCGTTAAATTATCAAATGTTGATGTTTGTTGAGCAGACAAGCTCATTGAAATAGTAGCAATAGCTACAAAGAGAAAACTCTTTTTCATAAAAATAAAATAAATTAGTTCGACTCAGTCGGCTTTTGCTCCCGAAAGCACTCTGAATTAATTCTAACGGCAGGTCTCCTGACTGGCTTTTGTTTGAACACCTTCCCGCATGGATTAGACGCAGTGGTAAAAGACCGTTCAAACTAGAAATAAAGCTTACAGTTGCGGGCACAGTTTTGGATTTTCACCAAATTCCCTCTTCACTTCAATTAGTTGTTCACTAACAAAGAACCGTTGGCGCAAATATAGATTTTTATTTTATGATAAATCTAATATGATAATGTTTAGTTACTATTTACTATTTTTCTAACTTCGCCACAGATATTTATTAATGGCCAACAAACCGACAAACGCAAGAGGAACAAGAGACTTTTCACCCTTAGAAATGAAAAGACGTAACTATATTTTTGATACGCTAAAAAGTGTTTTCATCAAATATGGTTTCGAGCAGATTGAAACTCCCGCCATTGAAAATTTAGAAACGCTCACCGGCAAATATGGAGATGAAGGCGATAAACTCATCTTTAAAATATTAAACTCCGGAGATTACTTATCTAAAGCTGATGAAAAAGCTTTAGCCGATAAGGATTCATCTACATTAATTTCAAGCATTTCTGAAAAAGCCTTGAGATATGATTTAACCGTTCCGTTTGCCAGATATGTGGTACAACATCAACATGAAATTAATTTTCCATTTAAGCGATTTCAAATTCAACCGGTATGGAGAGCAGACCGCCCACAAAAAGGTCGCTATCGGGAATTTTATCAGTGTGATTGTGATATTATTGGTTCTGATTCTCTGATTAATGAATTTGATTTAGTGAAGATTTTTGATGAAGGACTATCAAATCTTGGTTTGAATGATTTTACCATAAAAATAAACAACCGAAAAATACTCAGCGGAATAGCAGAAATTGCTAATGCAAGTGATAAAATAATAGACATCACAGTTGCAATTGATAAGCTAGACAAGATTGGAAAAGATAAAGTAAATGAAGAAATTTTATCGAAAGGTGTAAGCCAAGATTCGCTGAATAAAATCCAGTTTTTGTTTGACTTATCCGGCAGTAATGAAAAAATGATTGAGCTTTTAAAAACTCATCTTGCCACATCAGAAATTGGTAAAAAAGGAATTCAAGAATTAGAAACTGTATTAAATCTTATAGATAAAAACCCTCTAAAAAATGCTAAGCTTGAATTAGATGTTTGCCTTGCCAGAGGATTAAACTATTACACAGGAGCCATTTTTGAAGTCAAGGCAAATAATGTTTCCATAGGCAGTATATGTGGTGGTGGAAGATATGATGACTTAACCGGAATTTTTGGATTACCCGATATTTCGGGTGTTGGAATTTCCTTTGGTGCGGATAGAATTTATGATGTTTTACTTGAGCTTAAATTATTCCCAAACTTTGAAACGGAAAACAAACAAGTGCTTTTTGTCAATTTTGGTGAAAAAGAAATTGATCATATATTACCCATTGCCAATAAATTAAGAGAAAAAGGAATTGCTTGTGAAGTATATCCTGATGAAGCTAAATTGAAAAAACAATTTAAATATGCCGATTCAAAAAATATTCGGTTTGTTGCGGTTATTGGTGAAGAGGAAATTTCAAACAATAATATCCAACTGAAAGACATGATTTCGGGAGAACAAGAAAAATTAACTCCTGAAGAAATTATTTCAAAACTTAGCTAATTATGTCGAAAGAGTTTGTTTTAGGTTTATCACACATTTCTTTAGCTGATATTTCAGAAATAATTTCAGAAAATAAGTCTATTTCATTGTCTGATGAAGCTATTGCGAAGATTGTAAAATGTAGAACTTATTTAGAAGAAAAATTAACTAACTCAGACCAACCATTTTATGGTATTAACACAGGTTTTGGCTCGTTATGCGATACTTCCATTCCTAAAGACAAATTAATTGAACTTCAACGAAACCTGGTAATGTCTCACGCTTGTGGTGTTGGAGAAAAAATCTCAAAAGAAGTTGCTAAACTTATTCTTTTGTTAAAGATTAGAAATTTAAGTTTAGGATATTCAGGAGTTAAATTAGAAACTATTCAACGTTTAATCGACCTGTATAACAACGATATTATTCCCGTTATATACGAACATGGCTCGTTAGGAGCATCAGGAGATTTAGCTCCACTTGCACATCTTTCTTTACCACTGATTGGACTGGGTGATGTTGAGTATAATGGTGAAATTCAATCTACAGTAGAAGTATATAAACAGCTAAAGTGGCAACCTATTGAACTTCATGCCAAGGAAGGATTAGCCTTACTAAACGGCACACAATTTATGTCTGCGTTTTTTGCCTTTAACTTAATCAGAATTGAGCGATTAATGAATTGGGCAGATACAGTTGGAGCAATGTCTTTAGAAGCTTTTAACGGAAAATTAGACCCTTTTTATCATGGCTTACATGAAATCAGAAATCATTCAGGGCAAATAATAACGGCAAAGAAAATTTTAGAATTAGTTGAAGGAAGTGAAATAGCAACCTCCGAAAAAAAACAAGTTCAAGACCCTTATTGTTTTAGATGTATTCCACAAGTTCACGGAGCAATAAAAGATGTATTGCAAAATGCTAAAACGGTTTTAGAAAACGAAATGAATGCCGTCACAGATAATCCTACCATTTTTCCTGATGAAGATTTAATCTTGTCAGGCGGAAATTTTCACGGAGAGCCTTTAGCTTTACAGCTTGACTTTTTAGCCATTTCGGCAGCCGAATTAGGCAGCATATCAGAAAGAAGAACTTATAAACTATTATCGGGTCAAAGAGGTTTGCCCGCATTTTTAATTGCAGAACCTGGATTAAACAGTGGCTTTATGATTCCGCAATACGCTGCAGCTTCATTAGTGAGTATGAACAAACAATTGGCTACTCCTTCGTCTGTAGATAGTATTGACTCATCAAACGGACAAGAAGACCATGTGAGTATGGGGGCAAACTCTGCCATTAAATTAAATCGCTTAGTAAACAACTTAGAAGAAATAATTGCAATTGAATTATTCACAGCAACACAAGCGCTAGATTTAAAAGATAAAAAATCATCTCCTTCGCTTGAAAAAATTAAATCTGATTACAGAAAAACGATTCCTTTTGTAAATACGGATAGAGTTTTACATCAAGACATAAAAGCAAGTAAGAAGTTTATCACGTCTCAGAAAGTATAGTATCGTTTACTACTCGTTTCTTCCAAAAAATATAGAATATCCCCACAGTAAATAAAAGACTAATTATTATGGAAGTAATTGAGGTTATCTCAGTTTCATTAACTAGCTCAGGAAAATAGTAATTTACAACCACCACAGAAGCATTATTTAAAAAGTGTCCTAAAATGGAAATCCATAAGCTCCCACTCCAATAGAATATATAGCCAAACAATGCACCAAATAACATTCTAGGCAAAAAGCCAAAAAATTGAAAATGTAACAGACTAAACAAAAAAGCACTTAACCAAATTGCCACATGAATGTTCTTAAACCAATTCGAAAATAACTTTTGTAACCAACCTCTAAACATTAATTCTTCCCCAAATGCAGGAATTAAAGCCACTAAAACAACATTTAAAAGCAAACCGAAAAAGCTAGTTGTCTTTACAAAAACTTTAGACCGTTCGGCAGCAGTTGTTTCCATATCTCTGATGATTGTCTCAAAACTGCTCCATGATTCAGGTAAAGTTAAACTTTCATTCCATTTGATTAAGATTTCTAAAATTGGAGTTGAAAAGAGTAATAGAAAAAAAACTAGTGGAAAAAAAATCCAATTAGTTGACACAAAACCTAAACTAGTCAGAGGTTTTGACTTAGTAAATAAGGATAGTACAGCCACCGGAAAGATAAACAGGCCAAAGGCACTAAAAGCCTGCACTAATTTTAATGAACTAACAACTCCTTTTCGGTCTAATTGACTCATTAAGTCATTTCCTTCAAAAAAGTTTACATCAAAAATCAATAACGAAAGAGCTTGCCCTATCATGGCAAATACAATAAAACTAACAACCGCAACAGATAAGGTTAAAATAAACTGGTTAAAGTACGATATATCTAAATTGCTTTTAAGCATTTATCTTCTGAATAGTCTCTTCAATCACTTTAGGGAAATGCCGATACTCCAACTCATGTATTTTTTTTGCCAATGATTCCGAAGTATCATTTTCATTTATTTCACATTTAGCTTGGAAAATAATGGCTCCTTCATCGTAATTTTCATTTACATAATGTATGCTAATTCCCGATTCCTTGTCTCCCTTTTCAATAACCGCCTGATGCACTTTATCTCCATACATCCCTTTTCCACCGTAATTTGGTAATAAGGCAGGATGAATATTAATTATTCTATTTGGAAACACTTGAATTAATCCACTTGGAATTTTTTGTAAAAAACCGGCTAAAACGATAAAATCAATTCTTTTTAATATCAATTGATTGGCAACCATTCCCTCTTTCAGCTCTTCATTTGTAAAATGATAATAAGGCACACCTAACTTTTTTGCTCGCTCTAACACATAAGCACCGGGTTTATTTGAGGCTATCATGGCAATTTCAACATTATTATTATCCTTAAAATAATTAACAATGTTTTCTGCATTTGTACCGCTTCCGGAAGCTAAAATTGCCACTCTTACTTTCATGGCACAAACTTAACTATTACATTAATAAAATCATTAACCGTTAATCATAAACTAAAAAAACATTTTTTCTATCTTGTGGCTCAATTGTAAAATTATAAGGTGTATGGAAAATGGATTTGAGTTTATTCCTTTCAAAATGGATGAATATTCACCCGAAGAGCAACTCAAAAGAAGTGAAGATTTTTACCGGTTGATGGATAAAAGAAGAAGCGTTAGAGAGTTTTCCGACAAAAACGTAGATATAAAAGTAATAGAAAATTGTATTAAAACGGCTTCTACCGCACCGTCAGGTGCTCATAAACAACCCTGGACGTTTTGTGTAGTATCAAACAAAGAGTTAAAAGAAAAAATAAAAGAAGCGGCCGAAAAAGAAGAATACGAAAATTATCATGGTAGAATGAGTGACAGATGGTTAAAAGACCTAGAACCCTTTGCTACCGATTGGCACAAAGCCTTTATTACCATTGCTCCATATATAATAGTAGTATTTAAAAGAGCTTATGAAGAAATTGAAGGAGAAAAAAGAAACAATTACTATGTTAATGAGTCTGTTGGCTTAGCTACAGGTTTTCTGTTAGCTGCTTTACATAATGCAGGCTTAGTTGCCTTAACTCATACTCCTAGCCCAATGAATTTCTTAACCGAAGTACTTGAAAGACCTAAAAATGAGAGAGCTTTTTTGCTAATTCCGGTAGGTTTTCCTGCTCAAGATGCCCAAGTGCCTAAGTTAGCTAGAAAAGCGCTATCAGAAGTAATGGAAATGTACTAAAATTAAGGGCAAAAATAATTTTGTTGGATTAGAGATATTTTTTTTTCTTTGCACTTCAAATTTAAAAACAATTAACAATGGCAAGTATTGAAGAAAGAGTAAAAGCAATTATCGTTGATAAGTTAGGTGTTGACGAAAGCGAAGTTACAACAGCTGCTAGTTTCACTAACGATTTAGGTGCTGACTCTCTAGACACTGTTGAATTAATCATGGAATTTGAAAAAGAATTCAACATTGCTATTCCTGACGATCAAGCAGAAAAAATTGCTACCGTTGGTGAAGCTGTAAAGTACATTGAAGAAAACGCAAAGTAAATCCAACCTAAAATGGATTTAAAAAGAGTTGTAATAACCGGTATTGGTGCTCTTACCCCTATCGGTAATACACTTGATGAATATTGGAACAATTTAGTAAATGGGGTTAGCGGTGCTGCCCCCATTACTAGATTTGACGCTTCCAAGTTCAAAACCCAATTCGCTTGTGAAGTTAAAAACTTCGACCCTCTTAATTTTATAGACAGAAAGGAAGCTCGTAAGCTGGACTTATACTCTCAGTTTGCTATGGTTGCGGCCGATGAAGCCGTTAAACATTCAGGGCTAGATTTAGAAAAAATTAATCCGGATAGAATTGGCGTTATCTTAGGAGTTGGTATTGGCGGTATTCTTACTTTTCAAGAAGAAGTAGCCAATTTCACTAATGGAGACGGAACCCCAAGGTTTAATCCTTTCTTCATTCCTAAAATGATTGCTGATATTGCTCCCGGACATATTTCCATTAAATATAACTTTAGAGGACCTAATTTCACTACTGTTTCAGCATGTGCATCATCTACCAATGCTATTATTGACGCTTTTAACTATATAAGATTAGGCAAAGCTGATGCAATAGTAACCGGTGGTGCCGAAGCTGCTATTGTAGAAAGCGGTGTAGGCGGATTTAATGCTCTTCATGCGTTATCAACCAGAAATGATGATCCAAAAACAGCTTCTCGTCCATTTGATAAGGATAGAGATGGTTTTGTGCTTGGTGAGGGTTCTGGGATGATGATTTTAGAAGATTTAGACCATGCCATTGCAAGAGGTGCTACTATTTATGCTGAAGTAGCCGGATGTGGGCTTTCAGCAGATGCACATCATATTACAGCACCACATCCTGAAGGATTTGGAGCGCTTAATGTTATGAAAAATGCTTTAGATGATGCTAATATGCAAGCTTCTGAGGTTGATTATATCAATGTTCACGGAACATCTACCCCACTTGGAGATATTGCTGAAGTAAAAGCCATAAAACAGGTTTTTGGAGAACATGCTTTTAACTTAAACATCAGTTCTACAAAATCAATGACCGGACACCTTTTAGGTGCTGCGGGCTCAATTGAGGCTATTGCTTCTGTTATGGCAATTTACAAAGGAATTGTCCCTCCAACTATCAATCATTTTACTGATGACCCTGAATTTGACCCTAAGTATAACTTTACTTTCAACAAAGCTCAGGAAAGAGAAGTTAATGCTGCATTGAGTAATACTTTTGGGTTTGGTGGACACAATGCATCTGTTATCTTTAAAAAATACAACGCTTAATTGCTATCTAACTTTTTTTCTAAAAATTCTTCCCCACTCGCAAAAAAACTTGAAAACGTATTAGGTTTTAAGCCCAAAACTATTGCCCTATACGAAAAAGCACTACGCCACAAGTCTGCCTCTATAAACAAAAACGGTGTTAAAGAAAATAATGAGCGATTAGAGTTTTTGGGAGATGCCATACTTGACTCTATAGCTGCCACTTACTTCTTTAAAAAATTTCCGCTTAAAGAAGAAGGTTATTTAACCACCATGAAATCCAGATTGGTAAGCAGAAAAAATTTAAATCAAATTGCTCACAAAATTGGGATTAAGGAGTTATTGGAAGCTAACATCAGGCAAGAAAGCAAAACGATACTAGGAGATGCATTAGAGGCTTTAATTGGTGCCATATATTTAGACAGAGGATTTGAAAAAACAGAAGAATTTGTCGTAAAAAAGCTCATCGGAACCTATATGGATATTGAACACCTAATCAATACTGAAGTAAACTTTAAAAGCAAAGTTATTGAGTGGGCTCAGAAAAATAAAACTGAAATTGAGTTTGTAACCCATGAAAAAATAGTAAACAACCAAAGTGTATTTCAGTCTTTTTTAAACCTAAAAGGAGAAGAAAAGGCGGAAGGCATAGGAAAATCAAAAAAAATAGCAGAACAAGCCGCTGCCGAAAAGTTTTTTCATTCTTTGTCAAACGAAGATTAACGATTAAAACACATTGTTTTAAAGTAGTTTCATTGTATATTTTTTATCTTCGTTAATAATTTAGTGCATGACCCGGTTTACTCTTGACGTAGAATATGACTTTGATTTTGGATTACTTGCAATAAGTTGTCATGTAAAAAACTATAAATTTTGTTGGGAAGTTAATCAGCATCTTCAATTTAATTTATTGAGGCAAAAAGATTACACGCTTAAAGAAAAAAACGTAGAAGTAAGTTTTCCTATTTATGAATACGAAGACGAAGAAAACGGACTAACCTATCAACTAATTGAAAATTATGGAGGTGATAGTTATCTTCTTAAAGATTACAAAAAAACCGACTTTTTATTATTAATAAAAGGAAACTATAACCAAAACACCATTAATGCGATTAAAAATAAACTGAGCGAATTGAAAAATGTTTTAATGGTAATTGAACTCAATCCAAACGAAATTAAATCGAAAGAAAACCTAATATTTTGATGAATAACAATACTAAGAAAACAAAAATTGTAGCCACAATAGGTCCGGCAACATCTTCAAAAGAAATGTTGCTAAAACTTGTAAATGCAGGAGTAAATGTATGCAGGCTAAACTTTTCTCACGGCAAACATACCGACCATGCCGAAGTAATAAAAAACATTAAGGAAATTAATGCTGAAAATGATTTACATATTGCATTATTAGCTGATTTACAAGGCCCGAAAATTAGGATTGGAGAAGTAGAAAACAATCATATTGAAATAAAAGAAAATGATGAAGTAGCTTTTACCATTAAAGAATGCTTGGGCACTAATAAAAAACTTTACATCAACTATATTGACTTTATAAAAGATGTGAAAGTAGGTGAGCAAATATTGGTGAATGACGGAAATATGATTTTTGAAGTCATTAAAAAAGTAGATTCAAATGAAGTACTTACTAAAGCAAAAAATGATGGCGTACTTTCTTCTAACAAAGGAGTAAACTTACCCAACACCAAGCTTTCTCTTCCTAGTTTAACCGAAAAAGATTTAAAAGATTTAGACTTTATTCTAAAACATAAAATAGAGTGGATTGCATTATCGTTTGTAAGAACGGCTCGAGATATCATTGAGCTAAAGCATCTTATAGCAGACAAAAATCACCAGGCTAAAGTGATTGCCAAAATTGAAAAACCACAAGCGATAAACGACATTGAAGAAATTATTAAAGCCTCTGACGGAATAATGGTGGCAAGAGGTGATTTAGGTGTAGAAATGCCAATGCAAGAAGTTCCTTTGCTCCAAAAAAATATTGTAAAAAAATCTCAGGAGTTTGGAAAACCTGTAATCATCGCTACACAAATGATGGAAAGCATGATTACCAACATCACTCCTACCCGTGCCGAAGTAAATGATGTGGCTAATGCCGTTTTAGACGGTGCTGACGCACTTATGCTAAGTGGTGAGACATCAGTAGGTAAATATCCGATTGAAGTGATTAACAGCATGTGTAAAATCATTAAAGAAATAGAGAGTCACGACAATATTTATCATGTAGAACAACCACCGGAAACGGAGCATGACCGATTTATTACCGACTCAATTTGCTTTAACGCTTGTAGATTGGCGCATCGTACTAAAGCCAGTGCCATTGTTACCATGACTTTTTCAGGTTATACCGCCTTTAAAGTATCCAGTTGTCGACCAAAAGCCGGAATTTATGTTTTTACCGGAAACCCTGATATTTTAAACACATTAAGTCTGGTTTGGGGGGTAAAATGTTTCTACTATGATAAGTTTGTAAGTACCGACCATACCATTTCAGACATTAAATATCTTTTGAAAAAAGAAGGCTTGGTTCAAAACAATGACTTGGTAATTAACATAAATAGCATGCCCATCTCTGATAAAGGACAATCTAACATGCTAAAACTAAGTTATGTCGAATAATTAGTAACTCCCTTTTCAAAAAAGAAAGCTTTTTGTAACATTATCCAATAATAAAACACTACCATGGATTTAAAACTATTAAAAAAAATTTGTGAAACTCCCGGTGCGCCAGGATTTGAGAAAAAAATTAGAGAAGTAGTCATTAAAGAAATAAAACCACTTTGCGATAGAATCGACATTGACAATATGGGCAATGTGGTAGCCTTTAAAAAAGGAAAAAAGAATAAAAAAGTAATGGTGGCCGCTCACATGGATGAGATTGGTTTTATTGTTACGCATATTGACGATAAAGGCTTTGTATTCTTCCATACTTTAGGTGGATTTGACCCTAAAACACTTACCTCACAACGAGTAATTATTCATGGAAAAAAAGATGTAATTGGCGTAATGGGCTCTAAACCTATACATGTAATGAGCCCTGAAGAAAGAACCAAAATGCCTAAAACCACCGATTATTTTATTGATTGTGGCTTGAGTAAAAAAGATGTAGAAAAATATGTTTCTGTTGGAGATGCCATTACCAGAGAAAGAGAATTTATAGAATTAGGCGATTGTGTAAACTGCAAATCATTGGACAATAGAGTTTCAGTATTTGTATTGATAGAAACCCTAAAAAAGCTAAAAGGCAAATCTATCCCTTATGATTTGTATGGCGTATTTACCGTACAAGAAGAAGTAGGTATAAGAGGAGCAAACGTTTCTGCTTTACAAATACAGCCTGATTTTGGCTTTGGTTTAGACACTACCATTGCTTTTGATGTGCCGGGTGCCAAACCACAAGAAATGGTAACCAAACTAGGAGAAGGTGCTGCCATAAAAATTATGGATAGCTCTACCATTTGTGATTACCGTATGGTAAATTACATGAAAGAAATAGCCACTAAAAACAAAATTAAGTGGCAGCCCGAAATTTTACCGGCAGGTGGTACAGATACGGCAGGCATACAGCGTATGACAGCAGGAGGTTCTATTTCCGGTGCAGTTTCTATACCTACAAGGCATATCCACCAGGTAATTGAAACCATACACAAAAAAGATTTAGAAGGTTCTATTAATTTACTGACTGCTTGTGTAAGCAGTTTAGATAAGGGTAACTGGGCTTTTTAGCAACCACTTTGTATTTTAAACGTAAAGTTTGTTGTGAAACAACTACTTTTTATACTGCTTTTTGGATTATCTATTTTCTCTTTTGGGCAAACTAATTTAGTTTCAAATTCTGGTTTTGATATACTTTCTCAGTGTCCATATTCAAGTGGGCAAATAAATTTTGCTCCAAGTTGGTTTCAACCTATTAGACAAGTTTCCAGTTCTGATTTATATAATTCTTGTAATGGTGGAGGATATTCTACCCCATTAAATATAGTTGGTCATCAAATCCCATATTCAGATTCTGGTTATTCGGGAATTATACTTTATGCTCCACTTTTTGTATCATTTAAGAATTATAGAGAATATATAGAAGCTTACCTTATTTCTCCTTTAAAAAAAGAATATACTTATTGTGTAGAGTTTCATGTTTCATTGGCAGATACTACTAATTACGCTATCAGTAGTATAGGAGTTCATTTTTCTACTGACAGTCTTTTAATAGATAGTTTTCCATATTTAATAAATGTATCACCTCAAATTCAAAATGACAGCTTAACTACTATTTCAGATAAAGAAAACTGGACTAAAATAAGTGGAAATTTTATAGCTATTGGTGGAGAACGGTTTTTAACTATTGGTAATTTTTTTGATGATACACAAACGATAAAAAACAGTACAAGGGTTTCTAATTACCCAAATAATGATTACGCCTATTATTATATCGACAATGTAAGCGTATATGCTTGTGACAGCCCATTAGTAGAAGAACCCCAAGACAGCACTTTTATATTTATACCCAATGTATTTAGTCCCAACCAAGACGGAGAAAATGACTTATGGGAAGTAATCGCCAATAAAGTAAATAGCTTAAACGTAAAAGTATTTAATCGTTGGGGAGAACAGGTTTATATATTTAATTCTAAAAACTTACAATCGGATACTTCTTCTACGCACAGTGTGACGTACAATCCTGCATGGGACGGTTATACTCCTACAGGTAAACCCGTACCCGAAGGAACTTATTTTTACATTGTGCAATACACTTTACCAAGTGGAGAAACTAAAGTGGAGAAAGGAAATCTTACATTAATTAGGTAATTAAAGAGCGCTTTTAAACTGGTTTAAAAAGCGAACATCATTTTCAAAAAACAACCTCAAGTCGTTTATTTGATATTTAAGCATGGTAATACGCTCTATGCCCATACCAAAGGCAAAACCTGTATAAACAGAAGAATCTATTCCACAGCTATCTAATACATTGGGGTCCACCATACCGCAACCCATAATTTCTACAAAGCCGGTGTATTTGCAAATATTACAGCCTTTGCCGCCACAAATATTACAAGATACATCTACTTCAGCGCTTGGCTCTGTAAAAGGGAAATAAGAAGGTCGCAGCCTTATTTCGGTGTCGTCTCCAAACATTTCTTTGGCAAAATAAAGCAGCGTTTGTTTTAAGTCAGCAAACGAAACGCCTTTATCTATATACAAGCCTTCAACCTGATGAAAAATACAGTGCGCACGAGCAGAAATGGCTTCATTTCTGAACACTCGGCCCGGCATTATCATTCTAATGGGTGGTTTAGTGCTTTCCATTACTCTCACCTGTACGGAAGAAGTATGCGTTCGTAAAGCAATATCTTTCGTAGAATCGTTTTTGTCTCGTTTAATGAAGAAAGTATCTTGCATGTCACGAGCAGGATGTTCGGGCGGAAAATTCAATGCGGAAAAGTTATGCCAATCATCTTCAATTTCAGGGCCTTCAGCAACAGTATATCCAATTTTAGAAAAAATACTTACAATTTCGGTTCTCACTAATGAAAGCGGATGCCTTGTTCCAACATCACTGGGCTCTCCTGGCATTGATAAATCTAAATCAGATTTCGAAGAAGAGGCTTCACTCCCATTTTTATTTTTTAAGGCATTAATTTTTTCTTCGGCAGCAGTTTTTAGTCTATTTAAACCCTGCCCCACATCTTTTTTAATGTTTCCGGGCACGTCTTTAAATTCAGCAAAAAGCTTTTTTAATTCTCCTTTGCTTCCTAAAATTTTAATACGAAAAGCCTCAATTTCAGCATCATTTGAAGCTTTAAAGTCTTTTACCTCTTGGATTAGTTTTTCTATTTTATCAAGCATGCCGCCAGTGATTTTTACAAAGATAAAAAGATGACAGAACCAGACAGAAAAAACCCTATTATTAATTTTTGGTGAAATTTATAGATTATCTATATTTGCAGCCTTATTGACCCATGGTGTAACTGGCAACACGTCTGGTTTTGGTCCAGAAGAGTCTAGGTTCGAGCCCTAGTGGGTCAACAAAAAGGAGTAGTCGCACGATTACTCCTTTTTTGTTTTTTTGGAATTATTATTGTATATTCGGTAGTAAATTATTGATTATGGGAAGACTGATAATGACAATATTATTTTTAGGAATGCAGTTTATTGCATTCTCAAATGTTGAGCAAAAAGAAAATGTTTCTGAGATTAATATTAATCTTTACCCTACGTCAAGTTCTACTTCATTTAACCTTTCTTTTAACAACTCTTCTGTAGTTAAAGCAGATATAATTATCTATGATATTTTAGGAAATATTGTAAAGAAAATATATTCACAAGAAATAGAGGCAGGTCAGGTTTTTTCAGTTGATGTAAACAACCTTGAATATGGTAATTATTTTGTAAAGATAAGTGGCAATACATTTAACGATACAAAGCGATTTACTAAAAACTAACGATTAAACTTTAATCGCTCACCTTTATTCGTTTCATCAAAATTGCCATTATCGTAAACTAAGTTTCCGTTAACGAATGTTTTTACAACCTTGCTTTTAAAAGTAGTTCCTTCAAAAGGTGACCACTTACATTTGTATAAAATATTATCCGTAGATACTTTCCAAGGATTATTTAAATCAACTAAAACTAAATCTGCTTTGTATCCTTCTCTAATAAAACCTCTTTTATCTATTTGAAACAAGATAGCCGGGTGGTGACACATTTTTTCAACTATTTTTTCTAATTCAAACTTTCCTTGGTGATAGTACTCCAGCATTGCTACTAATGCATGTTGTACCAAAGGACCTCCAGAAGGAGCTTTAGTATAAACGTTTTTCTTTTCCTCTAAGGTATGTGGGGCATGGTCTGTGGCTATTATATCTATAACATTGTCGTTTACCGCCTGAATTATTGCCTCACGGTCTTGTGCTGTTTTTACAGCCGGATTCCACTTAATTAAAGTTTGTTTGGTTTCGTAATCTTCATCACTAAACCATAAATGGTGTACACAAGCCTCTGCTGTTATTTTCTTTTCAGATAATGGTAGCTTATTTGAAAATAGCGACAATTCCTTTTCTGTAGAAATATGCAATATATGTAGTCGAGAGTCATGTTTGGTTGCTAACTCAACTGCCATTGAAGATGATTTATAGCAAGCATTAGCTGATCGAATAATAGGGTGATATTGAATTGGAATATCATCACCATATTTTGCCTTATAAGCAAGCGTTTTTTGCTTAATCATTATTTCATCTTCACAATGAGTAGCAATTAACATCTCGCATTCTTTAAAAATTCCTTCTAAAGTGTTTTTATCATCTACCAACATATTTCCTGTGGAAGAACCCATAAAAATTTTTACTCCACATACCTTTTTAGGATTAGTTTTTAGTACCTCTTTTAAATTTTCATTACTAGCCCCCATAAAAAAAGAGTAGTTTGCTAAACTAACTTCTGCAGCCCTATCGTATTTTTCCTGCAATAATTCTTGAGTTAACGTATTAGGAACTGTATTGGGCATTTCCATATAAGAAGTAATCCCTCCTGCAACGGCTGCCTTAGCTTCGGTATAAATTTCTGCTTTGTGCGTTAAACCGGGTTCCCTAAAGTGTACTTGGTCGTCAATTGCACCGGGCAATAAAAAAAGGTTAGATGCATCTATCGTCTCATCTACATTTGAAACTTCAGAATTATCTGTTATTATTTTTGATATACTATCGTTTTCAATTAAAACATTCGCATTAAATGTCTTTCCCTCATTAACTATTGTTGCATTTTTAATTAATCTCTTCATATCCTAAACTTTTCCAAATCTCATTTTTAAAACGCCATAAAATGCTTCTTTAAAAATAGAACCGCTCATTTTCGATACTCCTTCTTGCCTATCAATAAATGTTATAGGTACTTCTTTTGCCTTAAAACCAATTTTTATGGCTTTGTATTTCATCTCTATTTGAAATGCGTATCCAACAAATTTAATTTTATCTAAATCAATTGTTTCTAAAACTTTTCGCTTATAACACTTAAAGCCTGCAGTGGTATCTTTTACGTTTATCCACAATACCATTCTCACGTAAACAGAAGCAAAATAAGACATCATAATTCTACCTATCGGCCAGTTTTTTACCTTACCGCCCCTACAATATCTGGAACCGATAGCAAAATCAGCTCCCTGATTTTCACAAGCATCAAGTAATCGTATTAAATCTTCAGGGTTATGCGAGAAATCACAATCCATTTCAAAAATAAATTCGTAGCCATGTTTTAACGCCCACTTAAATCCATGAATATACGCAGTGCCCAGACCTAACTTTCCTTTTCGTTCTTCAATAAAAAGTTTATTAGGAAAATTAGATTGTAAGTTCTTTACGATATCAGCCGTTCCGTCAGGCGAACCATCATCAACTATTAAGACGTGAAATTCCTCAGGCAAAGAGAAAACCTTGTGGAGCATTTTTTCAATGTTCTCCTTTTCATTATATGTGGGTATAATAACAAGGTTTTTGGGCATTACTTTAATTAATTGTCCGAAAAATAAAGAAAATTAAGCTAAAAGCTTTTGCCTTTTGTAAAAATTAAGAGTTTTTAAGTATTTCTACTTAATTGTATTTAGTTCGATTAATTAGCAGATAAACACCTACATATAGGCACATTAGAAGATTTTATTTACAACAATTTCTTAATTTATGAGAATTTCCAGTAACATACTATCTTCTTTTTGCGTACTAAAACAAAACCTCCGCATTATGAAAAGATTTCTGCACTTTTTGAAAGCTTTTTGCAAGGCATTAAGCTTTCTGTAATAAACCCTACTTATTAACTGTAATTTCAGGTGAGTCAACAGTATTGCTCCAGTTTCCTTCTCTGTCCTTTAATTGAATGGAAAAGGTAACTTTTTCTGAGGTAGCATTTTGATTTTGTAAAATCACATTTTTAAGTGTCACTACTAAACTACCTCTAATTACCGCATCTATATCATCGGGAGCCAATGGCTGAAAATGAAACTCATGTGTTATCGGAAATCTATTGTCTGTAATGTGTAATGACTTTACATCAGGGTCTAAATCACCTAAATCTCCGTCTCCATCTTGATAGTTAATAATAAACTTAATGTCATCAAACTCTTTGATAATTTGAGGAGATACTCTTTCTAATTCTATAGTGGGTTCATTTGGTATAATCGGATCATACTTAGCAGCCTTATCCTTTTTACAAGAGATTGCAATAAAAATACAACAGGCTATAAATAAAACTTTCTGCATCAACAACTATTGTACTATAAAAGAAAAATAAGTTAATAAATAAGATTGAGAACCGTTTTCCGGAAGTTCTATAGGCAATGGATGATTTGCATCTTTTACATAAACCCTATAATAATATGCTCTGTTTTTTACAAAGTTGCCCGTATTAATTTTAAAGTGGTGATAGAAAGGGGCTAAGCCTGTTCCAAATGGATTCGGCCCTATAAAAGGTGTTGCCGGACCTTCTACAATTAATGGCTGCTCCGGCTCAGGTCCAAAATTATATGGGTTAGAAGAAATTTTATATTTATTATAAGTCAACCCATAACCCGGTATAAAACCTCCCTGAGCATCAGTATCATAAATTCCTACCCATATATCAATAATGGTATCTGCGGGTAATTTCATTGGTGCAACTATGTTATCTCTTATTGTATCTACTCTATAGCCTGTTGTATCGTTCATATAGGCAACTACCCCAAAAAATGCGGGATTATAGTTTGGTACGGTAGCTGAAACACCAAATATATCAGGAGCACCAGACAAAATCCAGGTTTCAACTGTTTTTAATTCTGCAGCAGTGAGCGCCACATCATATAAAGGCATTCTACCAAGCACAGAGTCATTTGTTGTTATTCGTTCATGTAACCATGAAAGCCCTGTGTCTCCCGGTAAAACTCTATACGTAAAAGAATTAGTAGCATTATTTTTTAATACAGGATGATATACCAAAGTACTATAAGCACTTTCAACCGTTCTAAAATCCGGCTCAAAAGAGCCGTCATGACAAGCAGGCAAAGCACATCGCTTACTAAAAATTAAACTATGAATTCCAACAAAACTATTTGGATCTACATTTTCATTCACTCCACCACCACTTGTATTAGAAAAAGGATTTTCCGGACTATCAGGAACAATGTATTCTGCTTCTCTTTTACATGAATAGGTGACCACTATTGTGAGTGAAGCTAAAAACAAAAAGTATAGAATCTGTTTTCTATTCATTATACAAATGCTTGATTTAAAACTTTTCCGGGTAGTAACCCTGCAGGAATGTCATTATGAAAGCCTAAAATATGTGCAATAGTCGGCACAATATCTATACTCTCACCAACAGGAGTAGTAGATGTTCCTACCACCTGACCTTGTTTTACTTTTGAAGAAGGTCCAACAATTAAACTAAATACCTCTCTTGAATTATTATCGCTTGTATGATCAAAAGCCCTTAAACCATTATTATCATAAAGATTATTTGGCATCAAATTTCTACCATGCTCAGGCATACAAATCATTATTGTATTGTTAGCCATTACAGGGTCTGACTGAATTTTATTCCACAACCAGCCTACTCCATAGTCTGCTTTATGCAGGTTTTTTATATAGCCCGTAAAGTCTGAATGACAAATGTCCAAGTTAAATGAGTTAATAACAGTTAACTCCGGTTTAAATCTATTTAATACCTGCCATGCCGCTGCAAAATTGATTAGGTCACCTGTTAACTCACTTTGACTAACACCATTTGGTAGTGGCCAATCAATTGGAATAACGCCATTTAAGATATCGATATATAAATCTTTTATAGCTTCCATATCGGCTCTGACATTATTTACACCCGGAATATCTGAAATACTTTTATCAAAGTTTTTATCTAAAAAGTTTTTCACTTTTTCAAGCCTATTTACATCGTCAGGTTGAAAGGAAGAAGCATCTCCGTAATACTTATTTCCTAATTGACTAGCAAATACAGTTGCGGGACGCAAATAGTTTGCTCCATACTGCGAACCATAACTAGGGTGACGACTATAATTTAATGAAGGGTAAGGTCCCAGGCCTTCAGAAATCCACCAAGCATTAATTGCATTTTTAGCAGGGTTATAATGCTTACGATAATATTCAAATACAGTAGGAAACTCAGGATTAATATTAAGGTTTAATCCGGTTTCTGTATAGTTTCCGGTCATTCCTACGGTATGTCCGTTATAGTGCCCTGTTGGGCCGGTTTTGTATCTCATTTCAGGAAATAAAGTTCCTTGAGATGCTAAAGAATTAGAAAGTATAGGGTTCCATTGGGTATAAACTAAATTCTGACTTGGCTTTGCTCCGGTAAGCATATTTTCCATCACATTACCTTGAGTTGGTAAACCTTGATTAGCTAAGTATTGTTGCTTAACGGATTCTTGATTTCTAATACCACCACCAAATAATACAAAAACAACATGGTCAACTATTCTAGCTCCCGAAGCGGCAAACAATCTTCCTGAAGGAAGTATGTAAGGTGCTGCCAATGCTCCTCCTGCGGCAATTGCTGATGCTTTTAAAAATTTACGTCTATCCATGGCTTAATAAAAATAGTATTCGTTAGACAAAGCAAAGGCGACATATATATTCTCAGCTGTCATTAAAGGGTCGTCTTCAATCATTTTTTTCAAATAGATTTTTTCGTATTCGGTAGGGTAACGCTGATAAAATTTAACATAAGTTTCATTGATAAAAGTCGCCACATCTGTTCGCATTTGAGAATTGGTAGGAATATTGACTAAAGGAGAATTCAAATAATGAGAAATAATTAGCTCGTTAGAGGTTTGTTTATCTCCCATTGCTAAAGTTAACTCAGAAATTTCTGCTAACTCATTATTACTAATCGCCTGATTGAATAAATCAGTATATAAAATAGATATATATTGGTTAGTAGATTTTTGTTTGGTCTTTTCCACATTTGAACCATAAACAGCCACATCATTTACTTCATAAATGATATTATCGTAAACAGTTTCCTCAATTACTTTCTTTTTACAAGAAATGAAAATCAAGGAAAATAAAACCATATAAGTAACTCTATAAAAAGGCTGCATACTCATCTGTTTTACATATTTTTTTATACACATTTTGCCATTTATCATCTAAAACAAAAGCATTGGTTTCATTACCCATTTCAACTGAAGTAGGTTTTCTTTGTAACAAAAGGCTGTAAGCATCTTCCACTCTAGATTCATAATATTCTCTTGATGCCGTTAAAATATTTAAGAAATCTATTTTACTGTCTCCGTTTTGTAAGAATAATATAGTTGAAGTTCCGTCAACCATACTTTTACCGCTTGCCAACTCTTGAACGGTAGGATAACGCCCTAGTAAATTCTCAAAAGATGCAACCACAAAGTTTTCCGTTCCCATATTTATTTCATCATAAATTAAATTAAAACAAAATCTTTTATGAAACTCATTGTGATCGATTTGCTGTAATTTTAGAAGAGAGTCTGCCTCATACAAGTTCACTAATTTTTGCACTTCATTATCTATAAATTGAGCATTAAAAGTATCCCCATTTTGATAGTACAAAGAAGCTACATATTGATACGTTAGTATCTCTTGATATAAATCGGCTTTGCTTCCTGCATTTGTCATTAGATTAGAAGCATCTTGCCAAAGCTTTGCATAAAATTGCTTCTTTGCAATTAGTTTAGAAACAACCGTATCTCTGCTTGCCTGACTTAACGAATTTGCTTCCAAAAAAGCAACATCAGTAGATAGTTCAGTAGATGTTGGAACATTCCCAATTAAATCGATATACAACCTATTTACATAGTTTTCTACTTGCAAAGTAGTAACACCGGAATAGTCAGGAGCAGTATTATTTTCAAATACTAAATCTTTATGAACCTGAACTTTTTCTTCTTTTTTACAAGAAAAAACAAGTGTGGCAACAAGAAGTAAAAAACTGATTTTAGTAACTGCTTTCAACTGGTTAAAAAATTAAAAAACTAAATTACTGATTTATTGTGGAATATGAAAATAGAAAAATTGATTTAAAAATAATCAAAGTATTGGTTGAAGAAACCAACCTTTAAGCCTACTTGAAAATAAGTGTCTTCTAATCGATATTTATAGTTTTCATATCTTCTTAGAGTAACTCCCGCAAATAATCTTGCATTAGCAGAAGGATTTATGATATAAGAAATTTGAGCATTAAAATCCTGCATTTTTGTTTCTAGCCCTTGTGTGGTATAATTAAAATAGCCTGTTCCCCTGTCAACATAAGGTTGAAAAACATTTTTTCCGAAAGCTGTTTTTGAGGTATCTAAGCCAGACCTAACATTTACTAATTTCAGAGCTATATCAATACGCTTATAGCGATAGCTAATCATTAAAATGGTTTCTTTAAAGTTAGCGCCAACAGGATGAGCAATAGGCTGATTGATATGACCAAATGATTGTTGTGTTATACTATGCGAAAAAATATAAGGCCTTGCCATGTTGTATTCTGCTAAAACATTAAGATTTTTTAAGCCAAATAAATTATAGCCTTTGTAACCGAATTGCAACGCATATTTAGTTGCCCACCATCCCCAATTTATACTTGAATCTTTAGGAAAGACTTGATGCTTTAAGTCTGCTTTAATAGCACTTAGTAAAAAATCATCTAAAATAATTTGACCATAAATGTGATGGTATTTATGTGGAGTAAACTTGTAGTTCATCCCAAAAATAGAGTTATCTGAAGAGCCTAAAGAATACTCTATGGGTCTGTAAAAGATAAAAGGGTTTAAGTAATTCACATCAAAACCCCTGTTGTAAATACTGTCTTTAGCCTGCCACACAACTGCTTCATATATTCCAATATTTAACCATTTAGCAATATTCCAACTTAAATGATGAAACGTGGCATATTTAATTTTTGATTTACTGTTCGGAATTAAATTGGTAAACTGAGTAAATAAGTTAGTGTAATTAATTCTGCCTAACTTGGTATTAATTTTAAAGTATGGATACGAAAAAGCATTGTCGGAAATCATAAACGTTCTATACCCGTCTCCCCAGAAGTTTTTTCCGTAACCAAGTGTAAAGTCAAAATGTTTACCTGCTCTTAAATATAAATAGGAATTTACAAAAGTGCTTTCATACCCGCCATTAGTTGGGTGTGCTATTCCCATTCCTGGAATTACCCCTTGAGATTTAATAAGTCTTTCTTGATAATACGGAAACTGACCATTTACGTGAAATAAACTTACATTCAAATTTGCCCAATTTCTATAAGTTATGCCTGCATCAAGTCCCAAAGTATTTGTTATTCCGGTTACAGAAAAAGTACTGTCATCTTCTCTAACTCCATCAGAAAAGTAAGAAGTAGAAATAATAGGAGATAAATAAATTGAACTCACAGAATCATTATTCAAAAGAGAGGTATGATTAAACAATACCTCCTTCCACCTTTTCCCTGAAACATTAGTAACACCAAAAATGCTATCCGCATTTACACTTTTAATCAATTCATATTTTCCAAATGGCTTACAAGTGGTGTTTAATTTTAATTTATGATTATTGGCCTCTGCATCTATAAAACTATACCATTGTTTATCTAATGGAGTTAGTAAGCTTTGTGAGTATAAAACACCACTAAAAAAGATAAATAGATATGGAATTATTTTTTTCAAGCTTTTTTAACTTTAAAAAAGAATGGAACTTGTGCCAATATTATCGCTACTCCAAACACAATTCCGAATGTAATACTTGGTTGTAAATGCTGAAGTGCAATGGTTAAACCTACTATGATAAGATTGTAAATGAACACACAAGCTACAATATACCTGTGATTCATCCCTAATCGTAACAATTGATGATGGATATGATTTTTATCGGCCGAGAAGGGAGAAACTCCTTTTAAAGAGCGATAAATAAAAATACGAAGTGTATCCATAAGCGGGTAAACTAAAACTGACATTGATAAAACCGGTCTTGAAATGTTGTAGATATTTGAAGGAAGTGCCTCTTTATCAAACTCTATCATTTCAATCGCCAAAACAGATACAACAAATCCAATAGTTAAAGAACCGGAATCACCCATAAATATTTTTGCAGGAGCAAAATTGAAAAATAAAAATGCAAACAATGCACCCGCTAAAGAAAATGCCAATACAGAAAATACCATGTCCTCAGCAAAATAAAACCATACCCCAAAAACACAAGAAGCTACTAAACCAACAGTTGCTGCCAATCCGTCAATACCATCAATTAAGTTGAATGCATTTACAACTACTATATAGGTAAAAACAGACAAGAAAATTCCGGCATATTCAGGTATTTCTCTTATTCCAAACAAACCGTGTAAGCTGGTAATTTTAATATTAGCCATTAATACCATAATAAAAGCTACCAATAAATGAGAAAGCAGTTTTTTTGCGGGAGTAGTACCAATAATGTCATCTTTCATTCCTACAAAAAATAAAATAAGCATGCATGGAATTAAATAATTAAATTCACGTGTTGTATCAGATGGATACCATAATGAGAAAGCAAATAAGGTTCCTGCAAAAATCATTATTCCTCCCATTGAAGGAACATTTCTAACATGAAGTTTTCTATCACCATCAGGTGTGTCAAACAATCTTTTATAAATAGCCACTTTAATGAATGAAGGTGTAGCTAAAATCACAATAATAAAAGACGTTATAATAGGCAGTAGTAGTTCTTGCATTAAAAGTCGTAATAAAGGTTAGACAATGAAGTTCTCAAAGCAAAATATACGTAATTCGTTTTAAAGGTTTCAACTTGCATATCCTGGTTTCTATAATTTACACCCAAACTTACATTCAAATTTGTTTTTGGATTAATCATAAAACCTAAACTCAAATCTGCTATCATTAATTCTACTTCTTTGCTTTGTGTGGGAACTGTAAATGACGGTAAAAACACATTATGTCCGAACCCGGTATATTCATAGTAGTTAATTTTAGCGTTTGCAAAAAGTCTTTTAAATCGATATCCTGTTAAAAAAACAATTTCTGAAAATCCGGCACCTTGAGGATGGGCCAATGGCTGATTATAATGTGTAAAACTTTGAAGTGGTAATTCATTAGTATAAGAAAACGGAGCTACGTCATTCCATTCCAATTGCAATAATAAATTTTTAACTGAGGTATATTTTAATCCCAATTGGCAACCTCCTCTCACTATGCCTTGAGTTTTAGTTGGCTCATCTAACATCAATTGAGAATAGAATGTAAGATGAAAAGGTGTTTTAACTTTTAAATTAAGTCCTGAAACGGTATTATTTTCAGAACTAAAACCATTAGCCAATGTGTTTACTCCGATAATTGGGTTTAGTTGAAGAGGATTTAATCCCAATGTGCCCGAAGTATCCATAGTTTGCCAAATTGTTCCTTCAAACAATCCAACGGAAATGAAATTATTTATATGATAATTCAAATAAAAAAAGCTAGCTCCTTTTCTTTCAAAAAGTGGTTCGACTCTTGAAAATGTAGGAAGTCTGTTTAAGTTGTTTAGTTGGGCAAAAATGGTGGTGTACTGAAGTTTATTTTTGAAAAACCACCATGTAGATTTTAAGTGAGGATAATTAAAACCCGCATCAGATAAAAACAACGAACGATAGCCATCACCAATAAAATTCTTTCCATGTCCGGCTATAATATTCACATAATCTTTAGGAGAATATGATAAGTAGCCTTGTGCCATAGCGTAATCATATCCTGTTTTTTTAAAAGGTTTTGTTCGCCCTTGTCCCGGAACCACTTTTGATGAAGCAACATAACTCGACAAATAATCCGGAAAAAAAGACTGGCTTTCATAAAAAGAAGTAGAGAAAGAAAAGTTACTTCCTATATTTCCTCTCACTAAAATTCCTCTTGTGTTTGTATAGATAGACGAAGACGAAGTATCTTCACCGTCCTGCCCAAATTCAAAATTCATTAAAGGGTCTATGGTAATATAGAAATCTGAATCTTTAATAATAACTAAGTTTTCGTAAAATGCCTTTCTTGCAAACAGGGACTTACTTGAATAATCATTTATAGATAAATTTTGATTAATATCAGGATAAGCTAAGTTATCATTAAAAAGTTGAGTGAGCTGTCTTTCTATTAGTGGTTTAGAAGACGTATGAACTAAAGCATCGCTATTTTTAATAAAATTATAATTGGTAGTATTATGAAAGTAGTTTAATGGTAACTGAAGGTTTTGTGCAAAGAAAATTTGCACAAAAAATAAAAACGAGAAAAGAAATAATACATTTCTAGTTTGCGCCTTCATATTCAAAACTCATCTCTTTTACTTCTTCGTAAACTTTTTTGATGCCTTCCTCCAGAGAAATTGTATGCTTCCACCCTAACCTATTTAATTTTGAAACATCCATTAACTTTCTGGGAGTTCCATCAGGTTTTGAGGTATTAAATTTCAATTCACCGTTAAATCCGACTATTTCTTTTACCAGAAAAGCCAATTCTTTAATGGATATATCTTCTCCTGTTCCAATATTTACAAACTCCTTCCCATCATAGTTTTGCATTAAAAAGTAACACGCATCAGCTAAGTCATCTACATGTAAAAATTCTCTTTTGGGGCTTCCCGTTCCCCAAATTTCAACACTCGGTAAATTGTTGACTTTTGCTACATGAAATTTACGTAATAAGGCAGGCAATACATGAGAATTATTTAAATCATAATTATCATTTGGACCAAACAAGTTGGTAGGCATAGCCGAAATAAAATTAGCTCCATATTGGTCATAATAAGCTTCGCAGAGTTTGATTCCCGCTATTTTAGCAATAGCATACGGCTCATTTGTTGACTCTAGAGTTCCCGTAAGCAAATATTCCTCTTTCAAAGGTTGAGGAGCTAGTTTAGGGTAAATACAAGAAGAACCCAAAAAAAGTAACTTTTCTACTTTAGTTTTAAATGCAGCATGAATAGTATTTATTTCAATCGCTAAATTGTCATAAATAAAATCAGCTCTGTATATATTGTTAGCTTGAATACCGCCAACTTTTGCCGCAGCTATAAAAACAAATTTAGGTTGCTGGATTTCAAAAAACTCATTCACCTGATTTTGATTTCGTAAATCAAGCTCTTTGCTGGAAGCGACAACAATATTGGTAAAACCTTCGGCTTTAAGTTTTCTCACGATTGCTGAACCAACCATACCGTTATGTCCGGCAACATAAATTTTATCTTCTTTATTCATCATAACGAAGCACTTTATGTCCGCCTTCTAACAAGTATTTATCTCTTTCGAAAAGTTTTAAATCGCTTTGAACCATATCTTTTATAAGCGATGCCAGATTATGCTTTGGTTCCCAACCAAGTTCTTTTTTTGCTTTTGAAGCATCTCCCACCAATAAATCAACTTCTGTTGGCCTAAAATATTTTTTATCTATTTCGACAATTACTTCTCTGGTAGCTTTATTTATTCCTTTTTCATCAACTCCGCTGCCTTGCCATTCAATCTCAATATCTAATTCTTTAAAAGTCATTGAAATAAAATCTCTTACAGAAGTTGTTTCGCCTGTTGCTAAGACATAATCTTCTGCTTTTTCTTGCTGAAGCATTAAATACATTCCTTCAATATAATCTTTTGCATGTCCCCAATCTCGCTTTGCATCAATATTACCCATGAACAACTTTTTTTGTAATCCAAGTTTTATTTTGGCAGCCGCACGAGTAATTTTTCTGGTAACAAAAGTTTCTCCTCTTATTGGACTTTCATGATTAAACAAAATACCATTACAGGCATAAATTCCGTAAGCTTCTCTATAATTTTTCACAATCCAATAAGCATATAGTTTGGCTACAGCATAAGGGCTTCTTGGGTAAAACGGAGTAGTTTCTTTTTGAGGTGTTTCTTGCACTAAACCATAAAGTTCGGAAGTAGAGGCTTGGTAAAATCTGGTCTTTTTTTCAAGATTTAAAATCCGGATTGCTTCTAATATTCTAAGCGCTCCTAAAGCGTCTGAATTAGCTGTATATTCAGGAGTTTCAAAAGATACTTTTACATGAGATTGAGCCGCCAAATTATAGATTTCATCGGGCTGAACTTCTTGAATAATTCTAATAAGGTTAGTTGAGTCTGTTAAATCTCCATAATGAAGAAAAAGTTTTACTCCTTCTTCATGTTGATCTTTATACAAATGGTCTATTCTATCTGTGTTGAATAAAGAACTTCTTCTTTTAATGCCATGTACCTCATAGCCTTTAGCCAATAAAAATTCAGCTAGGTAAGCACCGTCCTGACCGGTAATTCCTGTTATTAATGCCTTTTTACCCATTCAAATCAATTTTTAATAGGGTAAATTTAGCGAATTATTCAGAGTAGCTTTAATTTATCTAGGATAATGTACTTTTCTTGAAATCTGTACCGGAAGGATTTTCAAATATTTCCAAATCAAAATATTTAACAGATGCTATAATATGGTCAAAAATATCTGCTACTATTATTTCATAGTTTTTCCAATTTTTGTCTTTACTAAAAGCATATATCTCCATTGGAACTCCTTGTGGGGTTGGGTCTAATTGTCTTATTAAAAATGGCATATCATGATTAATAAATTGATTTTGCTCCAAGTATTTTTGAATATAAATTCTAAAAACTCCAATATTTGTTAAGTTTCTGCCATTTATGGCTAATGTTTTATCTACCTCATTTGATGTATTATATTGAGATAAACTTTCTTTCATTTCATCTAAATATGGTTTTATGCGCTGAATTTTCGAGAAATTGGCTATCATTTCATCCGTACAAAACTTAACACTATCCATTTTAATAAATATCGAACGTTTTATCCTCCTTCCATCACTTTCAGTCATTCCTCTCCAATTCACAAAGGAATCGGAGATAAATGAATAGGTAGGAATAGTGGTTATCGTTCTATCAAAATTTCTAACCTTAACCGTAGTTAAATTTATCTCATCTACATCACCATCAGCACCGTATTTAGGCATGGTTATCCAATCTCCTATCCTTACCATATCGTTAGCCGACATTTGAATACTAGCCACAAAACCAAGTATAGTATCTTTAAATACTAAAATTAAAATTGCGGTCATTGCACCTAGTCCACTTAGCAGATAAACAGGTGATTTATCAATTATTACAGAAATAATAATGATTGAAAATATAGTGTAAACCGAGAGTTTGGTTAGCTGTTTGTAGCTATCTATTGGCTTATCTCTCAAGTTTGGTCTGTCTTTTAAATGAGCGGAAAGTGCGTTTAAAAATGAGCGAATAATTAAAAGAAGTACAATCAACAATAATACATTAGTTACCCTATATTGTTGAGCAGCATAAGCAGGAAAATCGATAAAAACAAAGGGCATGAAGCTGTGTATTACCCAAACCGGAAGTAAATAACAAAGGCTTCTGAAAAACCTAAATTGAACTAAATAATCATCCCATTTATTTCTACTTTTAATTGCAAAGGATTTAATTGACTTTATTAGAATGGTTTTTACCACAAACCATAATACATAGCTTAAAATAGCAGTAGCCAAAAACATAGAGAAGGAAGTCAAATAACTCTCAATTACACTGGATAGTTCAAGGTTTTCAAAAGCATTCTTTATTAAGGTATGTATTTTTTCTGCTAACATTTTAAACAATTATAAAGTAAACAAAAGCTATATACGCCAATACTAAAATTAATCCGTGAAATCTATTTACTATTTTTTTACCTACATACATAAAAGGAAAAAGTATTACTGCTACGGCAATCACCCACCACATATCTTCTGAGATAGATATTGGATTAATCGGAATTTCTTTAATAATAGAGGTTATTCCCAGTATTGCTAATATATTAAAAATATTCGAGCCGATTAAATTTCCAACAGAAATATCTGTTTGTTTCCTAAATGCTGCTATACATGAAGTAACTAACTCCGGAACACTAGTACCAAAAGCTACTATTGTTGTTCCGATTACTAAATCACTAACACCATATTGCTTAGCAATGCCTGTAGCACCGTTTATTAACCAGTCAGCCCCAAATACCAACCCAACACTTCCAAATAACACATAACAAATATTCAAAACCATTTTATTCGGAACTATATTTTCCGAAGTAGTTTCCAATTTTTTATTATCTCTTCTCGACTTCCATATAATAAACACGATAAAACTGATTAAAAACGAAACAAATATAAATCCTTCCCATGGCTGAAGCTTTCCATCAAACATAAAGGCATAAAGCAATAGCGTTGAAATTATCATCATAGGATAATCAAACTTTAACGTATTTTGTTCAACAGCCAATGGAAAAATAATAGCCGAAAGTCCCAGTACCAAAGCAATGTTTGCCACATTAGAGCCTAATACATTTCCTATTGCAATATCAGAAACTCCACCCAACGCAGCCTTAATACTCACTAATAATTCAGGGGCGGAAGTACCCATAGAAACTACTGTCATCCCTACTACTAAGGGTGATATTTTAAAGGAAGTAGCTACTCCAACAGCACCCTTAACAAGAATTTCACCGGCTATTACTAAAACAACTAACCCTAGTATAAACCAAAAGTAATCCATTAAGATTTTTCTTCGTTCGTAGGATCGATATCTTTCTTAATATCGTTGGCAGATTTCTTAATCTCATTTTGAATTTCACTGGTAGCATTTTTAAACTCCTTCATTCCTTTGCCAAGTCCTCTGGCAAGTTCCGGGATTCGCTTTGACCCAAAAAAAATTACTATCACCAACAAAATGAGTATAATTTCGGGTCCACCAATGTTAAAGAATAACAACATACAATTAAAATAGTGGCTGCAAAGGTATAAAAAAAGCCCTTCTGTTTTAGAAAGGCTTTTGTTTGAGTTTTAGATAGAAGTTACTTTTTCTCTCTTTCGTCCATGCTTCCTTTTAGCATATCATAAGCTATTGGAGAAGCTATAAATACTGACGAATATGTACCAACTATAATACCTATTAATAAAGCAAAGATAAATCCTCTGATTACCTCACCTCCAAAAATAAATATCATTAATAATACAAAGAAAGTGGTTAATGAGGTATTAATTGTTCTACTTAAAGTACTATTTAATGCGTTATTTACCACATCAGTGAATGGCTGTTTTTTGTAAGAACTTAAATATTCTCTTATTCTGTCAAATACAACCACCGTATCATTAATAGAGTAACCCACAACAGTTAATATTGCTGCTATAAAAGCTTGGTCTATCTCTAAAGAGAAAGGCAAGAAGCCATAAAGCAATGAGAAAATTGAAAGCACAATTAATACATCATGGAAAATCGCTGCAATAGCACCAAGACCAAATTGCCACTTTCTAAACCTTGCAACAATGTATAAGAAAATAACAAGTAAAGCAAAAATAACGGAATACATACCTGCTCTTTTAATATCATCCGCAATAGTAGGACCAACAGATTTCACACTTTCAATGGTAGGGTTATAACCTGCATCTGTTAAACCTTGTTTAAGGTTTTCTTCTACCATAGTTCCTGCATTTGGATCATCACTATTATATAAATAGTTGGTAGCAATCATTACTTGGTTGTTATCACCATAAGTTTTAACCTCAGGGCGCATTTTAGAACCATCTTTGTCTAAAAATACATTTTGAAGTACATCACCTATGTCTGAAGGAATTACATCTTTATCAAATGATACTTGAAGGTTTCTACCACCCGTAAAATCAACACCATAATCTAAACCTCTGGTTGCCATAGAACCAATTCCGGCAATAATTATGATAGATGAAATGATATAACCTAGCTTCCTCTTACTTATAAAACTAATGTTTACATTTTGAAAAGCATTTTCAGTTATTTTAGTAGCAAAGGTCACCACTTTTTTCTTGTCTAATTGCCATTGGAAAATCAATCTGGTAATAAAAATAGCCGAGAACAATGAAGTTAAAATACCTACTACTAATGCTTTAGCAAAACCTTCAATTGGACCTGTTCCAAAGAACCAAAGAATTAAACCGGTTAATAAACTTGTAATGTTAGCATCTAAAATAGAGGAGTAAGAGTTTTTATATCCATCTTCTATAGCTAGTTTAACAGTTTTACCCGCTCTTAACTCTTCTCGAATTCTTTCATAAATAAGAACGTTTGCATCTACTGCCATACCAATAGTTAATACTATACCGGCAATACCGGGAAGCGTTAACGCAATATTAGTAGAAGCTAGTGCACCAATAATAAAGAAAAGGTTTGCCAACAACGCAACATTAGAAGCAACGCCTGCTTTATTGTAGTAGAATATCATGTATATTAATACCACTAATAATGCTAGCATAAAACTCATTAATCCTGAACTAATAGCTTTTGCTCCTAAAGATGGTCCAACAATTGCTTCTTCAACAATTCTAGCAGGAGCAGGCATTTTACCGGCTTTAATTACGTTGGCCAAATCTTGTGCCTCTTTAACTTCAAAATTACCTGATATAGACGAACGACCACCTGCAATTTCACCGTTTACAGTTGGTGCGGTGTAAATCAATCCGTCCATAGCAATA
>JAUHYR010000106.1 GCA_030426475.1 Bacteroidia bacterium | reverse complement strand
ACTCCCTGTAAAAAGGAGGTTGATAATAAAACCCTCCACTCAATCGAAACAAAAAGTCTCTCTTCCAGTTAGGCTCCAAATAAAAAGTAGCTCTCGGGCTAATATCTAACTCACCATTATAAGTCCAGTAATTTGCTCTAATTCCTAAGGTAAAACCATAAGCAGATGAATCTTTGGTTTCTTTATCCCAACTTCTCTGAGCAAAACCATAAATACGTTCTGATATTAATGTTGCTCTAGATTTAGTGGAACTATACATTTCAAGCGTTTGGATAGGCTGTAAATCCGGATTTTGATAACCGACAGAATCTTGATTATGAGGTAAAGAATAATCTGCAGAATCTATTCTCTCCCATTCATTCAATTCGTCTCTAATATCTTCATGCTGAGCAGTAATACCCCATTCAGTGACATGATTTGTTTTTATCAATTTTCCTCTGTGTTCAACATTTGCGACCAAAACGTCTAAGTAATTACGAGCATGGTCTTGAAACTCCCCCACCCCTCTGTTGAAAGCCACATCTCCAAAATTATCTTTCCCTAAATCCCTTTCCAGCTCATCTATTCTATATGCTCCGATAATATCAAAAGTTTCATCTTCCAATGAACGATAAACAGAAGTATTAAAGTTTAACTTCAGATTTTTATTCGGTCGGTAAGTGTTGGTAAATGCTCCAAACCAGGTTCTGTACTGATCAAGTTCTTTACCGTCAAAAAATACTGTTAACCTTAAAGCCTGATTAATAGTTCCAAAATCAGTCTCTCTTGTTTCGGGTATAAATTGATATTTATTTTGAGCATAATTTCCTAAAAATCCAATCTCATATTTTTCAGAAACATCATAAGTCAAATAAGTTTGAAAGTCGGCAAAAATAGGTTTGTAGTCTCCGTCAGTATCTAAGCTTTTTAGTATATACTGATTACTTCTATAACGCAAACCTGTAATATGTGTGAATCTATAATTTTTAGAAGTACCTTCAATATGTGTGCTTAAACCTTGTAACGAAGCCATCACCGAACCTTTAAACTCAGAAGGCTCTTTATATTTTACATCCAAAACAGAAGAAAGCTTATCGCCATACTTTACTTCCCAACCACCTGCCGAAAAACTTACTTCATCCACCATATCGGAATTCACAAAACTTAAACCTTCCTGTTGTCCCGAGCGAACTAAAAACGGACGATAAATTTGTACATCATTCACATAAATCAAATTTTCATCAAAATTTCCGCCTCTAACACTATACTGAGAACTCAATTCATTATTCATGCTCACCCCTATTCCGACAGCCTTTAAAAGAGATTCAAAATTCATCGATGGATTAGGCATATAGCTTATCACCCTATGGTCAATAGTCTGCATTGGTTTTTCCCTATCCTTTTCAGCATTTACATTGAAAGTACTTAAATCAAGTCCCAAACTTTTAAAAGCCAGATTCACCTCTTTTCGTTCACCGGGTTTTAAATTAAACTGTCTGTTTTGAGTTTTAAAACCTTCTTTAAAAAATTGAACCGTAACATCTCTCTCAGCAGGAATAGTAATTTCAAAATACCCCTCATCATTGGTAGTAACAGATTGTTCTATCCCTTTAATTTTAAAAGAAGAAAAAATAATAGCCTCTTTCACGTAATTTCCACTAGAATCTGTAAGCGTACCAAATAGCGTTGCCGATTGTTGACCAAACAATACAGATGAAGACAATAAACTTATGGCAAATAATACGACTCGAAAATTCATGCAGGTCAAAAGTAGCTATTTTTAGACATTAGCTAAACAGTTTAATAACCATAATATTGTATAAAGAAAATGGATTTATTTTTTAGTTGGTTTGAAATCAAAGTAAACAGTAACAGACTCTCTTTTTAATCTTGCCTGAAGCCACTTATTAATACTTACCTTATCCTCTGTAGAGAATGAATCTGCTGAAACAGTAAAAACAATTAAAGCAGTATTAATCGGATTCTTTGTAGAATTACCATACACTAATGTTTCAGAATAAGAACAAGAAGTAATAGCCGGATACATGGGACTAATCTCTGATAAGATTTGTTTTCCCATCATCGGTCTTGATTCAAGACTATCAATTAGTTGTTTATTTTTTTCTAATGAAAGGTTCAGTGCATTTAATTGATTCCTCAAAACCTCCTCTTCTGTTTTATCGGGTTTATCATTTAACGAAAAACCTTGTTCAATAATTAAATTAACCTCTTTTAAATTAAAATCCTTTGTCTTTTCCTGTATCTCTTTTTTACTTTTTTCAGAAAGAGTATTCCCACCATAAACCAATCGAATAGTTTTAGTATCTGCCTCTATCTCACTATTTAATAAATAACTTCCTTCAAAAAAAGTAATATTGTTTTTAAACAAACCGGCATTTTCAACAAACTTTTGCTCTTGCACCAAAGTATATCCAAAATAAATACTAGGCAACGCAGTTACTATAATTACCAAAGTAATATATCGGTTAACTTTTTTACGTTTAGCTTCATCCACTATAGAACGTATAGGAAACTTTAAAAGCTTAGAAACTAAAATTGATGAAATGGCAATAAAAACAGTATTAATAGTAAACAAATACATTGCTCCTAAAAAGAAATGAAATTGCCCGGAAGCAAGCCCATAGCCCGCAGTACAAAGCGGAGGCATCAATGCAGTTGCAATAGCAACACCGGGTATCACATTACCTTTTAATTTACTACTAATAGCAACAATACCTGCCAAACCACCAAATAATGCAATAATTACATCATAAATAGTAGGGCTTGTTCTGGAAAGTAATTCGGAATAAGCCGTAGAAACAGGACTTAAAGCAAAATATAATGTAGAAGCCACCAAACTGGCACTAACAGCAAACCCAAAGTTTTTTATTGCTCGTTTAAAATAATCAAAATTATAGGTGGCTATACCATAACCCATACCATTAATAGGTCCCATTAACGGAGAAATTAACATAGCTCCAATCACAACAGCAGTAGAATTTGTGTTCAGGCCCACAGAGGCAACAATAATAGCAAACATCAATATCCAAAGGTTGGTACCTTTAAAAGCAATACCCTTTTCTATTTCCTGATGAATTACATCAAAGTCTTCTACCTCCCTTCTAAGGTCAATGTATCTTAAAAGCTTCCTAAGCATAACCAAAGATATATCTTTTTAGGTTCTTTACCATGTAATCAGCATCTATAACGCCTCTAAATTTCTTTATATCAATCATTTATTTTCTATATTTAGCAGCTTCAAAAGAAAAACAGTCAAACTAGGGGATGAAAAAAGTAGTTGTATTACTTGCTATATTGTTTTTTGCAAAAAGCCTGTTATTTGCCAATGTCTCTAAAATAGACTCACTCAAAACACTTATTCAATCAGCAAAAAGTGATACCGATAAAGTAGCCCTTCAAGTAAAGCTTTTTTACTATTTATATCCTGAAAATAAAGAAGCGGGCAAAAATCTTTATTCATCCTTAAATGCTACTATTCCTAAGCTAAATAGTAAAAAACATCAAATAAAAAGCTATTACAAACTAGCCGAATATTTAAGAAGATACGGAGAGTACGAAAAAGCCGAACTAACCGCATCAAAATGTGTAAAACTGGCAAAAACCTACACCTTTGAAGAATATAAATCAAAAGCCTATCAGGTAATTTCCAGAATAAAACTGAGCCAGTCGCAAAGCTATTCAGCGATACCATATTTAGATAGTGCCATTATGTTTTACAACAATACCGATGAAGCATACAAAGCCATGCTCGTTAGCCATCTGGGAAGATGTTACTATGACCTTGGAAACTATCAAAAAGCAATGGATTACTACATCCAGTCACAAAAAATATTTGAAAATAACAACATAAGAAATGCAGACTACGCACACCTAATGCACTTTATAGGTTCAGTATTTAAGCGTCAGAACATAGATAATAAAGCCATTGAATATTATAAAAAAATACTGGAAGTTGCCGAAGAAATCAACGAACCGTATATAGAGGCAGAAGGTCTGTATTTATTGGGAGACATGTATGCCATGGCAGGTAACGAAGAAACCTGTGATAAATACCTGAGAAGAGCATTAATGATTTATACCCGGGAAAACGATATTGACGGGCAAGCACTAATGCTGCTAAACCTTGCACATGGAGAGGTATATAATGGCGAATTAGATAGCGCACTTGCAAAACTAAAAGAAGCAGAGAGAAGATTAAAAGAAGCCAATTACAATGGATTTACATTAACCATCAATCGCTATTTAGGAGATATTTATTCACAAAAAGGCGATTATAAAAAAGCATTAGAACACTTAATAATTGCTAAAGAATTAGCTGAAAATCAAGAAGAAAAAAGGACATTACATCTAGCTGACATACATAAAACAACAGCCTATGTACACTATACTCACAATGCATTTAAAGACGCATTTAAAGAATTAGAACTGCATATAAAATATCAGGATAGCCTTATTACAGAAGAAAACCTTAACGCCATTCACGAAATGGAGCAGCGTTATGACAACCAGAAAAAAGAAAATGAAATCCTAACACTAAACAAAGACAACGAAATCTCAAAAAAAGAATTAGACCGACAACTGGTAATGAAAAATGCTTTTATAGGTGGATTTATATTAATGCTGCTACTTGCCGGAAGTATTTTCTTTAGCCTGAAACAAAACAAAAAGAAAAACAGAATCATTACCATTCAAAAAATAGAAGTTGAAGAAAAAAATAGGGAAATCCTTGACTCTATAAATTATGCCAAAAGAATACAAGCCGCCATTCTACCTCCCGACAAACTGGTAAAAGAATACTTGCAAAACAGTTTTATCATCTACAAACCCAAAGATATTGTAGCAGGAGATTTTTACTGGATGGAACACAAAGACGATAAAATAATTTTTGCCGCTGCCGATTGTACGGGCCATGGAGTACCCGGTGCAATGGTAAGTGTAATATGCAACAACGGATTAAACCGTGCCGTAAGAGAACACGGACTTACCGACCCTGGAAAAATATTAGACAAAGCAAGAGAAATAGTAGTAGAAGAATTTGCAAAAAGTGAAGACGATGTAAATGATGGAATGGACATTGCCATTTGTTCACTTTATAAAAACACATTAGAATTTGCTGGAGCAAACAATCCGCTTTGGATTGTAAGAAATCAGGAAATAATAGAATACAAAGGAGACAAACAACCTATCGGAAAATTTGATAACCCCATCCCCTACGCCACTCATAAAATAGAACTTCAAAAAGGCGATACCATATATATATTCTCTGACGGATATACCGACCAGTTTGGAGGTGATAAAGGAAAAAAATTCAAAGCAGCCAACTTCAAAGAACTATTACTGTCCGTTCAAAAAGAAGACATGCAAACCCAAAAAGAAATCATCGACAAAGCCTTTGCAGAATGGAAAGGCAATTTGGAGCAAATAGATGATGTGTGCATTATTGGAGTAAGAGTTTAAAGATAAAATCACCATAAATATTTATATTTACAATTATGAGAAAAACTACAATACTAACCTACCTTATAATATGCTTAACTACATTAAGCGTATCTGCACAACAATGGATTTCAAAAGATTATAGCTACGACAGTCTTTTAAATGTTACTTATGGAAACGCCATAAACTTTAATGGCGGAACCGACACCTTAAAAATGGACATCTATACACCTATTTGTGATGATTCATTAATGATATCCAGAAGACCGTTAATGATGATTATTCATGGAGGAGCTTTTTTAGCAGGTAATAAAAGTGATGTCAGTATTATCAATATGTGCAAGCAATTTGCAAAAAGAGGATACGTAACTGCAAGTATTAGTTATCGGCTTGGTATGATTAGCGATGACAATCAATGGAGTTGTAATTACCCAAACTATTCTTGTGTGTTTGCCACAGATAGCGCAGAGTGGTATAGAGCATTATACAGAGGAATACAAGACGGAAAAGGAGCATTACGATATTTAATCAATAGAAACCAAACCTATAGAATAGACACCAATAATGTATTTGTTGTTGGTGAAAGTGCCGGTGCACTTATATCATTAGGCATAGCATTTTTAGATACCATTACCGAAAAATACCCGCAGGCTTACGCAATAACTAATGCACCCAACCCACATAGCAGCACACTTTCCTGCCAGCATAATGTAGGCAAAACATTTACCAATCCTTCTATTACTAGACCCGACCTTGGAAGCATTGACGGAATAATTGAGCCAAGCACTGTCAAGTATCAAATAAAAGGAATTGGAAACATGTATGGCGCAATGATGTCTAACCTTTTAAAAGAATCAAAAAGCAATACTGCCAAACCTGCCATCTTTTCATTTCATCAACCCTGCGATTTAGTAGTTCCATTCGATTCAGGAAAAGTATTTAAAGGACTTTCTTGGTGTATGACAAATGGCTACAACTGTTATGCAATTAGCAACGTACCTAAACTTTATGGTAGCAAAACAATAAGCGACTGGAATACCAACTTTAGTTATGGCTACAACATACATGATGAATTTACAAGCACTACTTTTCCTTATAACTTTCTTTTTGGAGCAGGTAGCTGTACCGACCAAATCAATAATCCTTGCCATGCGTATGACAATGCCACACTCAGACAAAACAACATGGCCAACTTTTTTGCTTCTCTTATTACCACTAACCCAATATGCATTGCTAATTACACACCCAATTCAATAGACAGCAAATTAATTTCAAACAGCATTAGCTTATATCCTAATCCATTTACCAATCAAATAAATATTGAGTTAGACAATTTTGCAAACGCACAGGTAAACATTGTAAACCTTTACGGACAAAACATTTATAGTGGAAATATTAGTCAAGGTAAAAACACCCTGTCACTACCTGCATCATTAGCTAAAGGAGTTTACTATATAAAAGTGAGTATAAACGAATACACCATTACAAAAATGGTAATAAAGTCTAACTAAATAGATGATGTTTATATTATTGAAGTGAAGGTATAATTTTAAATAAACTTTATGTTAGGAAAAAGTATTCGAATATATCTAAAAGAAGGTAATGTAACGGGAATAAAGTTTGCTGAACTTGTAAATCAAACAATTCAAGCATTATCTTGTCCAAGAAACAAATTACCTGATTTAAACAACTATTTTAATAAAGAGACTAATACACAGGGAGTTTATTTTCTTTTTGGACACGAAGAGGATAACCTAAAACCTAAAGTTTATATTGGTGAAGCTGAAAATGTTTGGGAAAGATTAAAAAACCATGATGTAAAAAAGGATTTTTGGAGTGAGGTAATTATTTTTACAAGTAAAGACGATAACCTAACGAAGTCACATATAAAATATTTAGAAAGTAGATTAATTGATATTACTAAAGAAGCTGAGAGATATGACTTAGAAAATGGAAATAGCCCTAACTTAAGTTCTCTACCCCTCCCTGACAAAGATGCTATGGAAGAATTTCTCTCAAATATTAAACTACTTACTGGAACATTAGGACATAAGTTTTTAGAGAATCCAATTTCAATAAAAAATATATCTAGTAAAAATATTTCACTTACAGCAACTACTAAAAGCAATGATATTATAGACACCAGTGGTAATTTAGAACTATATTTAGATATAAAAAATATAAAAGCAAAAGCTATTCAAACAAATGAAGGAATAGTCGTACTAGAAAAATCTAGTGTAGCCAATAATGCTACAAAAAACTATGGTTATGGTACATTAAGAGAAAAATTAATTTCTGAAAAAATAATTTCAAAAGAAAAAAAAGGTGGTTTTGTATTCGCTAAAAACCACCTTTTTTCCAGTGTTTCTGCCGCTGCCGCTGTTATATTAGGCTATTCTGTTAACGGAAGAAATGTATGGAAAAATAAAAAAGGAAAAACTATTAAGGAGATTGAAGAGATTGAGATAAAGTAAATGGCTTTTGAAAGAAGCTAAAAAAATAACAAACACTTCCGAACCCAATAATCTATTTAACGAATAAAAAAGGCATTAAAAATCACTTTTGCCTAGTCAACTAGTTTACTAATTTTGCACTCCTTTATGAGTATCGAAAAAGAAATAGAAAAACGTAGAACCTTTGGCATCATTAGTCACCCGGATGCAGGTAAAACTACACTTACGGAAAAGCTACTACTATTCGGAGGTGCCATACAAACAGCCGGAGCAGTAAAATCAAACAAAATAAAAAAGTCCGCTACGTCTGACTTTATGGAAATTGAAAAGCAAAGAGGTATCTCGGTAGCTACATCCGTAATGGCATTTGAGTACAGAGGTTTAAAAATAAACCTACTTGATACTCCCGGCCATAAAGACTTTGCTGAAGACACCTACCGTACACTTACAGCGGTAGATAGTGTTATCCTTATTATAGATTCCGTAAACGGTGTAGAGGAGCAAACCCGTAAGCTCACCGAAGTTTGCACCATGCGAGATACACCCATCATCGTTTTTGTAAACAAAATGGACCGTGAAGGAAAAGACCCCTTTGAATTATTAGAAGAACTGGAAAACGAATTAGGACTTAACGTTCGTCCGCTATCATGGCCAATCAGTAAAGGACATACCTTCAAAGGAGTGTATAATCTATACAACAAAACACTAAACCTCTTCAACCCTAACAAAACAAAAATAGAAGATGAGTTTGTACCCATCACCAGTCTGGATGATAAAACCCTTGACGAAAACGCAACCCCTGAATACGCCAACCAACTAAGAGAAGACGTAGAACTTATTAATGGAGTTTACGATGACTTTAAAACTGAAG
>JAUHYR010000105.1 GCA_030426475.1 Bacteroidia bacterium | reverse complement strand
CTTAAATCACAAATTACGGGTAAATTACATTCAGCGGCAATAGATGCTCCTGAACCAATTTGCATCGTGATTTTTTGTTTGGGCTGATGAAATATAGTATGACCGTGTGATGAAACAAAATCACAAACTAGATTATTTTTGGTAATGAAATCATTTACTTTTTTACCTATAAATTCTCCAAGCTTAACATCAAGGAATTTTAATTCAAGAGCTGTAAAGTGTAATGCATTAGATAATTTGAGTTGCTGCTTTTTAGTGTAATTAATCGTTTCAGAGTGA
Organism: Bacteroidia bacterium; assembly: GCA_030426475.1. GTDB lineage: Bacteria > Bacteroidota > Bacteroidia > Flavobacteriales_E > Vicingaceae > CALALS01. Next base: position 8,495 of record JAUHYR010000105.1, on the reverse strand, counting down.
TTAATTTTATAACTCCAAACTCCATTGTTGTTTTGAAAAGTACAGTGTGCTATGTCAAGCCCGTCAAGCGATGTGCCTGACATTACGCCTATAATTTGGTATTGAGATTTAGGAGTTTGCAAAACTTATTAAATACATTATTTTTGTTCGCCTTATATAAAAGTATAAAAAGATTTTAATTCTAGAAATAATATGGACTTTCAATTAACAGAAGAGCAGATAGCAGTAAGAGATGCAGCTAGAGATTTTGCACAAAATGTATTAAAACCGGGTGTTATTGAGCGTGACGAGAAACAACAGTTTCCGGCTGATGAAATAAAGCAACTTGGAGAATTAGGTTTTTTAGGAATGATGGTTGACCCGAAGTACGGTGGCGGAGGTATGGATGCAGTTTCTTATGTTTTAGCAATGGAAGAAATTTCTAAAGTTGATGCATCTTGTTCAGTGGTTATGTCTGTAAACAACTCACTTTATTGTTGGGGAATAGAGGCTTTTGGAACAGAGGAGCAAAAACAAAAATATCTAGTGCCATGCGCTAAGGGCGAAAAAATAGGAGCTTTTTGTTTGTCGGAGCCGGAAGCAGGTTCAGATGCTACTTCACAGAGAACTACTGCTATTGATAAAGGAGACCATTATTTATTAAACGGTACAAAAAACTGGATTACAAATGGTGGAAGTGCTTCTTATTATATTGTAATTGCTCAAACCGATGTAGAAAAAAAGCATAGAGGTATTAATGCTTTTATTGTTGAGAAAGGAATGGATGGATTTATAGTGGGCGCCAAAGAAAATAAATTGGGCATTAGAGCTTCTGATACACATACTTTGATGTTTAATGATGTTAAAGTTCCTAAAGAGAATAGAATAGGAGAGGATGGCTTTGGTTTTAAATTCGCTATGATGATTTTATCAGGCGGAAGGATTGGAATTGCTTCTCAAGCTTTAGGTATTGCTTCCGGTGCTTATGAATTAGCTTTAGCATACTCCAAGGAGAGAAAAGCATTTGGAAAACCAATTTCAGAACATCAAGCCATTGCATTTAAATTGGCTGATATGGCTACAGAAATTGAGGCAGCCAGATTATTATGCTTAAAAGCAGCCAGATTAAAAGACCTTCATCAAAACTTTGATAGAGCTAGTTCTATGGCAAAACTTTATGCCTCAAGAGTGGCTATGGAAACAACGGTTGAGGCTGTTCAAATTCACGGTGGTTATGGGTTTGTAAAAGAATACCATGTAGAAAGATTGATGCGTGATGCAAAAATCACTCAAATTTATGAGGGTACTAGTGAAGTTCAGAAAATTGTAATATCGAGAGATATTTTAAAAGGCTAGGGAATATCTTCTACTAAATCTTCCAGCTTAATTCCTCTTGAGCCTTTAATAAGGATATGGAACCCATCTAAATCTGAAAGCATTTTTTCTTCTCTTAATTCCTGAGTTGAATTAAAGAACTTATGTTTACTGTTTTCACAGGACTTAAACTGATTACCTACAAAATAGGTTGGTATGTTTAATTCTTTGATAAGAGATATTATTTTTTGGTGTTCTTGTTTGCTTACATTTCCCAATTCTAACATATCACCTAAAATCATGAGTTTATTTTTGGTTTCAATACCGGCAAAGTTTTTTATGGCTGCTTCCATACTACTTGGGTTTGCGTTGTAGGCATCCAAATAGATAGTATTTTCTTTGGTTTTAATAATTTGACTTCTGTTATTTTCCGAAACATAGTTTTCAAGACCTTGAATTATTTTTTCTTGTGGAACTTTAAAGTATTCTCCAATGGCTATGGCAGTTAGAATATTATCTAGATTATATCCGCCATAAAGCTTTGTGTTTACTTTTTCTTCTTTATAATTAAAGGAAATAAATGGAGAAGTGGAAATTTCTGAGATGTTTAAAATATCTGAATTATAGCGTTTTGTTTTATAATCCATTGATTTTTCTTTCAGGTGTGGAAGTGTGTCATTTAAAAAGATTAGACCATCATTTTCGTTTAAAAATTTATACAACTCTGTTTTAGTAGCAATTACCCCTTCTAAACTACCAAAACCCTCTATATGAGCAATGCCAATATTTGTTATTATTCCAAAATTAGGCTCAGCTATTTCACAAAGTTCTTTTATGTCTCCGGGTTTATTGGCACCCATTTCAATAATGGCAATCTCGTGTTCTTTATTTATCTCTAAAATGGAAAGAGGAACACCAATATGATTATTTAAATTACCTTTTGTAGCATATGCTTTATAATGTTGTGATAAAACAGCATACATTAGTTCTTTGGTAGTAGTTTTTCCGTTTGATCCGGTTATTCCTATAATGGGAATGGATAGTTGTTTTCTATGATAATTAGCTAGCTGTTGAAGGTAAAGAAGTGTGTTGTCAACAACAATATATCGTTCATCTTTTTTATAATTTTCATCAGAAATAATAACATAAGATGCTCCTTTTTCAATAGCAGTATCTGCAAATTCGTTTGCGTTAAAATTTGGACCCGAAAGAGCAAAAAATATACAGTTTTCAGAAAGTTTTCTAGTGTCTGTGGATATTTTGGGATGCTTTATATATAGCTGATATAATTGTTCAATTATCATTTGGCTAAAATAAAAAAGGCTGCTCAAAATTTGAACAGCCTTTTATTAAAGTTATTAAGAATTATTTTCCTAAACCTACCGGACTTCCTACTCTTGTCATAGCACATCTAAATCCAATAAAATCAGTAGCTTGATCTTCTTCTAAAAATCTTCTTGTTCCAGGGTTAAGCCAGTATGCTCTGTCTTTCCATGAACCTCCTTTATAAACTCTTGCTCTATCATTAACAAGTGAAGTAGCAGAGTATTCGTACATTGATCTATTACCAAGATCCTTTACTCCCTCTTCACCTTCTATGTAATAAATAGTAGATTCCCAGTGACCGTCAACATAGTTAATGTTATCTGCTTGTCTATAATTTCTTCTTTCTTGAAGGTTGTCAAGTTCCATATTAACCTCTCTGTATATTAATTTACCCAGAGAGTCTTTTTCAGCGATTAATCCATCTTCATCAAGTTGTTTGGTTTCAAATACATTCCCTCTGAATGGTCTGAAATCTTGAGCATCTTCAAAGGTAAGAGGTCTGTAAACGTCCATTACCCATTCACTTACATTTCCAGCCATATTATATAATCCATAATCATTAGGCCAGTAAGAAAACACTGGAGCCGTAATATCTGCATTATCATTTAGTTTGCCGGCTACTCCCATGTTATCACCTCTGCTTCTTTTAAAGTTAGCAAGTATTTGCCCTAAATACTTAATGTCTGAGTTTCTAACTGCGTGTCCGTTCCATGGATATAGCTTTCTATCAGCGATAAGTTCTTCAACAGCATTACCTATCAATCCATAAGCAGCAAATTCCCACTCAGCTTCTGTCGGTAGTCTATATTTAGGTAGAAGAATACCATCCTCTAATCTAACATTTCTGTAATCTCTATTTGGATTTAAGTCTTCTAAACCTTCTACTCTTTTACCGGTTTCATATTGTCCGGCAAGGTATGCTTCAGTATTGAAGTTATCCTCATTAATTTGATTAGGGAAGTGTTCAAATAATCCTTCTCTGATTAAAATTAACTCATTAACTCTATCTGTTCTCCATGCACAGAAATCATTTGCCTGAAGCCAGTTAACACCAACTACAGGGTAATCTCTGAAGGCAGGGTGTCTTAAATAAAGTTCTACATAAGGCTCATTATAGGCTAGTTTTTTTCTCCAAACTAATGTGTCGGGCAAGGCTTTAGCATGCACCTCAGGATAATCCGCAGAGAAAACTCTTTCTAACCAATATAGATATTCTAAATAATAAAAATTAGTTACCTCTACTTCATCCATGTAAAATGAAGATACAGTTACAGTTCTTGGAATATTATTCCAATCATACATAATTTCTTGCTCAACTCTACCCATGGTAAATCTACCACCCTCTATTAATACTAGTCCGGGACCGGTTTCTTGTTCTAAGTAAGGAACTTTTTGAAATCCTCCATTTTTTGGATCATTGTAGTTCCAGCCTGTAGCTCCAGATCTTTCTTTAGAACATGAGTTGAATAAAGACGGTGCTGCAAAAGCAAATGCAACTACCAATAATTTATACTTTAACCCCTTTTTCATAATCATTGATTTTATGTAATAACTAAAATGATGGACAACTTATTGTCCTAAATCTTCTTGGTTTTGGTTTACAATCGAATTTTAATGCAAATGATATCTCATGAGAACCCGCTGTTTTAGTACCTAGCTTAGATACCGTAACATCATAACTATATCCAAATTTAAAATTGTCTTGTTCTACACCTAATAATACAATAAATGAATCTCCGTTTCTATACCATAAACCTCCAACCATTGGTCCTTTATTTAAGTACATACCGAAATTAACTTGTTGGAAATCTTGCTGTAGCCTAAATAAAATATTAGGTGAAATGCTTACATCATCTTTACCTTGCAATGGAATAACTGCTCCTGCATGACCTGTAAATTTTCTAGGTAGGGGACTGCTGTTGCTTCCAAGAACAGATTCGTCCGGCTCAGTCAAATGATGAACTGCAAATCCAAAGAAATATTTTTCTGAATAACCTAAAACACCTGCAGAGAAATCAACTGTATTTACAGGTACATTATTTGGTGTTTGTTTAGTAGTATAGACAAAGCCCCTTCTTGGGTCAATCATATCCCCAAAAGTAAGTTTACTCCAGTCTACACTTTTATTATGATATGTTCCTTCAATACCAAAGTTGAATGAAAATCTTCTTGTAACAGGTAATTGATAAGCATAAATACCACTCACTCTATTAGTTTTTAATGTACCAATACCGGCTACATCGGAAACAGCTAATAAACCTAGTCCTCCTGAAAGGTTATCTACATGCTGATCATAAGAAGCTGAATAGGTTACATAATTACCCGTGATTCCAGGCCATTGATTTCTATAGTTGAATACAACCCTTGGGCATCTATTACTTCCAGCAAAAGCAGGATTTAGATATAAGGGGTTAGCGTAGAATTGCGTAAATTCCGGATCCTGGGCCAAAGCCTGTGATGCAGAAAACACACCTAGCGACACACACAACCATACTTTTACCGTGTTCTTTATACCCATAAATTATAATCGTTCAAACGATAAAATTAACAAATTATCTTCAAATACGAAATTCAAATGTATAAAAAAATTATATAATCTCATTTTCGACAATAAATTTATTTATCTGACGTTACCGACATCAGTTTTTATTTTATTCTTAATTTTACTTTGTAATTGTGCACAAATGACCCGATACATTTTAATTTTTGTTATTTCTTTTATTAGTTTATCTGCTTACAATCAAAATGTTATAGAGGAAAAAATAAATTGGGGATTGCCCTACACCCTTAACATAACTGAAAATCAAAAAATAGAGCATTTATCATTTGAAAATGCTGCTGTCACTTACGAAAATTCCTTTTTACCAAAATATCATCAGTCAATTCCATTAAATGGTAATTATGAAATTGATAATGTAAGGTTAAATTCAAGTGTTTTTGAACCAATCACAGAAGAAGAATTAAAAATACTAAAGAAGAATAATTCTTTAGATAAAATTGCTACCTCTATAGAGGTGAATTATTATACCACAACTTCGCAAAAACAGCAGTATGGTGTAGTTCATTTTTTTCCTTTTCAAAAAAATGCTACCACAGGTAATATAGATAAATTGATAAGTTTTAAATTGTCTTATGACAAGAAAAATATTAAGCCAAATAATAGTGCCAATAATAAGTCCTTTAAATTGGCTTCTGTATTTGAGTCAGGCGATTGGTATAAAATAGGTATTACAAAAGACGGAGTATATAAATTGTCATACAACACTTTAAAATCTTTAGGTGTTGATGTAGATAATATTGATCCTAGAGATTTGAGAGTATATGGAAATGGCGGAGCTATGTTGCCGATTTTAAATAGTGCTAAAAGGCCCGATGATTTAGTGGAAAATGCTATTATAGTTCAAGGTGAAAATGACGGTAAATTTAATTCGGGAGACTATATTTTGTTTTATGGCCAATCTACTTTAAAATGGAATTATAACTCAATCTTACAAAAGTTTGAACATGTCATTCACCAATACTCTGACACCAATTATTACTTTATAACTGCAAATTCACCTGAGCTAACCTTACCGAAAAGAATTCAAAGCCAATCATCTTCCGCTGCTACGCCTACTAATTTTGTAAATACATTTAATGATTTTCAATATTACGAGAAAGATGAATCCAACTTACTAAAGTCGGGACAAGAATGGTATGGAGAATATTTTGATGTTATTACTTCTTATGACTTTAAATTCAACTTCCCAAATATAGACCCAAGTTCTCAGGTTAAAACTACTGTTTCAGCAATTGCTCGTTCAAGTGCTAGTTCTACTATGGAATTTACGGTAAATGGCAGTTCTACCACAAATTTAAATTTTGCGTCTGTAAATACAGCTTTATATTATGCACAATACGCTTCTTCAAGCCAAGCTAGCAGCAATGTATTACCCAGTGGAGATATTGTAAACATTAACGTAAAATATAATAAACCAAATAGTTCCTCTAAAGCATGGCTCGACTATATTACCGTAAATGCCAAAAGGCGTTTAATTATGGATGGTCAGCAAATGAAATTTAGAGATGTCAATTCAGTGGGAGTCGGAAAAGTTGCCCAGATGAATCTTTCTAATGCCAATTCACAATTAAAAATATGGGAAATAACGGATATTTATAATATTAAAAATCAACAATACAATCTTGCTTCGGGTATAGCACAGTTTAATGTTAATTCTGATTCGTTGAGAGAATTTATTGCCTTTAGTTCTCCTGATAGTATTAACATTTTTAGATATGGAAAAGTAAAAAATCAAAATTTACATGGATTTTCTCAAAAAGATATGGTAATAGTATGCCATCCTAATTTTTGGGCAGCAGGTGAAAAAATAGCTAATTTGCATGAGGGAGAGGGACTAAGGGTAGCTATGGTAGAACCACAGCAAATTTTTAATGAATTTTCAGGAGGTGTTAGAGACATTGGTGCAACAAGAGACTTTATGCGTATGTTTTACGAAAGAGCGTTGACTAGTAACGACTTACCCCAATACCTTCTTTTGATTGGGGATGGTTCTTATGACCACAAAGATAGAAAACCGGGTAATGATAACTATATATTGGCTTATGAATCAGTTAATTCTCTTGATCCAACAGCTTCTTATGTGTCAGATGATTATATTGGTCTTTTAGACCCTAGTGAGGGAGCTTGGGGTTCAACAGAAACAGTTGACTTAGGTATTGGCAGATTTCCTGTGCAAACATTAGAACAAGCCAACCATATAGCCGATAAAATACTATACTATGCCACTTCCACTTCTACAATGAGAGATTGGAGAAATAATGTTGTATTTATTGGTGACGATGAAGACGGAAATGCACACATGAGTCAAGCCAATCAATTATCTCAAATTTTAGAAAATAATTATGAAGATTATAATATCGATAAGATAATGTTAGATGCATACCAGCAGGTTTCAACACCCGGTGGAGAACGTTATCCTGATGTGAATAAAGCCATTAACGATAAAGTTAATTCCGGTGCATTAATCATTAATTATACCGGTCATGGTGGTGAAGTAGGTTGGGCTCACGAAAGAATATTGGATATAGCCACCATTAACGAATGGACCAATATTGATAATTTACCATTGTTTGTTACGGCAACCTGTGAATTTAGCCGATTTGATGATCCGGCAAGAACTTCTGCCGGAGAATTGATTATTCTTAACCCTGATGGTGGGGGAATAGCATTACTTACTACTGTTCGTTTGGTTTTTTCAGGTTCAAATTTGAGTCTTAATACCAGTTTTTATAATAATGTATTTAAGCCGTATAACGGGAAAGTACCTACAATGGGGGATGTTTTTAAAGTAGTAAAAATTGCTAATGGAAGTGATAATAATACAAGAAACTTTACTTTGCTGGGAGATCCGGCTTTAAAATTAGCTTACCCAAAACACAATGTAACTACCGTATCTGTTAATGGAGTTCCTTCTTCGCAAGTAGATACTATAAGAGCATTAAGTAAGGTAACAATAACAGGTTATGTTTCTGATTCAAGTGGTAGTAAATTAAACAACTTTAATGGTATTATCTACCCAACTGTATTTGATAAATACAAACAAATCACAACCTTGAATAATGATAATAACGGAGCTTTTCAATTTAGTGTTCAAAATTCAAAATTATTTAAAGGGAAAGCTAGTGTTGTAAATGGAGATTTTTCATACTCTTTTATTGTGCCTAAAGATATTGCATACAACTATGGAAGCGGTAAACTAAGCTATTATGCGCAAAATAATATTGAAGACGCAAATGGATTTTTTAAAGGCTTTGTTATTGGAGGTACAGCATCTTCTTATGTGGCAGATAATACAGGTCCGTCAATTGATTTATTC
>JAUHYR010000007.1 GCA_030426475.1 Bacteroidia bacterium | reverse complement strand
TAAGGCTAAGTTAGGGTAAGGTTGGGTAGGATAGCATACGGTCTGGTCGCTCAGTGGAAAGGCAGCATTACCGCTTACTTTTATCAATACTGTATCTTCAAATTCTTGAATCACGTCTCCGCAGTTAGAAGTAATCGTATTTAGGTCATTTCCGGTTTTTACGATTAAAAAGTAATTTCCCATAGCCATACCCTGACCCATTTGAATACGGATTGAATCTGCATTACCGCTTGTGTTACAATATGGAGTTGCTCCTATAATAGGCCCGTATTGAAGACCTGAAGTAACATTATACAATCTAAAGTCTGAACCAAATGGCTCGATGGAACCACAAGCACCAGCTTCAGGCATAGTTACCGTAAAAGCAGTAGCGGCACAAGGTACATCCTGATAATAATAGGGTTTACCTAAGCTATTGTCGATTAACGGAACTCCTGAACTGTTTAACTTACCCGCTAGGTAAGGATTAACAACATTACAGTTTGGTCCAAAAATTACACGCATATCACGCATAATTTTTCCCACTAACACTCTAGGGTAAATAGTATCTACCTGAGGGGTTCCCGGATTAATCACTTGTTTTACCTTTCTCCATTCCTCCACTCTAAAGCAAAAGGAACCGCTAAATTGCATTGAAGGTGTAAATTCAAATGATTGGGTAAGCGAATTTATTACCAAGGGTGTTGATGTTGGAATTTGATAAGTAGAATCGTAAGGCACTTTATAAGGTACTTGGGTAAACGTACCACCCGGTGCTGTAGGTCCATTTTGGTAAGCAGGGCTTAACTTATAAACCACAGAGTCTCCGTCTATTTCGGTAGAAGATTGGTCAAAAAATTGCTTTTTACCTACACAAAAGTCCCTCACAGTTACATTGTTATTCCATTTTGGAGAGTTGTTATTAGGGACGTCTTTATTATTTAAGTAAGCATAAACGTAATAATTTGTTTGTGTGGTAATATTATCATTTGTAGGTCTTCCTCCACTATAGTGGAAAAACACCCAGTCTTTACATACCCCAGGTAAAGTAATCGTCATTTCATATTTATGCTCTTTAGTACATACAGTAGAAGTTGCCAAGCAAGTAGTAGGAACAGTAACTCCAGAACCAGCCAACTGTGGCATATTTACATACTGAACATTAGGATAACAAGAAGAAAAATAGCCCAATTGAAAACTAGTTGGTGCAGCAATCCCGGAACACTCTCGGTAAAAAGAAGCGTACACTCTGTACTGATTTCCACTTAAATGTTTATAAGTAATTTCAAATGCAGCTCCATGAGAGGCCTCTGCAGTTTGATTAAAACCTACAAATGCAATTGAAATAATAAGAAGTCGTAGTAAATTTTTCATTTTTAAAAACTTTGGTATACATTATACAAGATGTAAATTTAATAAAAAAGGTTGCATCTAACATAAAATTTTTTTGAGTATTTAGGTTTGATTACTTTTGCGCTCCTTTCAGCATTACAAAACATTAATGGAAAAAATTAGAAACTTCTGTATTATTGCTCACATTGACCATGGTAAAAGTACTTTGGCAGACAGGCTTTTAGAGTTTACAAAAACTGTTTCCGCAAGGGAATTACAGGCTCAGGTACTTGACGACATGGATTTGGAGCGTGAAAGGGGCATTACCATTAAAAGCCATGCTATTCAAATGAATTATATTCATGATGGAGAAGAATATGTTCTAAACTTAATTGACACTCCCGGACACGTTGACTTTTCTTACGAAGTTTCCAGGTCTATTGCAGCTTGCGAAGGAGCATTGCTAATTGTAGATGCAGCACAAGGCATACAAGCGCAAACTATTTCTAACCTTTACTTGGCTATTGAACATGATTTAGAAATCATCCCCATTTTGAATAAAATGGATTTACCAAGTGCAATGCCTGAAGAAGTAAAAGACCAAATTGTTGATTTAATTGGTTGCGATAGAGATGATATTATTCCTGCTTCGGGAAAAACAGGCTTGGGAGTAGAAAAAATATTAGAAGCAATCATTACTAAAGTTCCTCATCCGGTTGGTGACCCTCAAGCACCATTACAAGCTTTGATTTTTGACTCTGTTTTTGATTCGTATAGAGGAATTAGAGCCTATTTTAAAGTTGAAAATGGAGAAATTAAGAAGGGTGATAAAGTAAAATTTATTAATACCGGTAAGGAATATTTTGCTGATGAAGTAGGAATTTTAAAACTTAAACCCGAACCAAAAAATGTGGTTAAAACAGGCGATGTTGGCTATTTGATTTCAGGAATTAAAGTAGCAAAAGAAGTTAAGGTAGGTGATACCATTACTCATGTTGACAGACCATCAAAGGCTATTCAAGGTTTTGAAAATGTTAAACCAATGGTATTTGCGGGAATTTACCCTGTAGATACCAGTGAATACGAAGAGCTAAGAGATGCAATTGAAAAACTTCAGTTGAATGACGCCTCTTTGACCTTTGAACCCGAAAGTTCCGCAGCACTTGGCTTCGGTTTTAGATGTGGATTTTTGGGTATGCTTCACATGGATATTATTCAGGAGAGGCTGGAGCGTGAATTCAAAATGACAGTAATTACAACTGTTCCTAACGTATCTTACAAAGCTTATTTGAATAAAACTCCCGATATTCCAGAGATTATTAATAACCCTTCCGACTTACCTGATCCCGCTCATTTACATAAAGTTGAAGAACCTTACATTCAAGCGCAAATTATTACTAAGGCTGAATATGTGGGTGCAATTATGAGCTTATGTATTGACAAAAGAGGTGAAGTTACTAATCAGGTATATTTAACTACCGATAGAGTTGAGCTCACCTTTCACATTCCTTTGGCAGAAATTGTTTTTGATTTTTACGATCGATTGAAAACCATTTCAAGAGGGTATGCTTCTTTTGATTATCACCCTATTGGTTATAAAGAATCAAAGTTGGTAAAAATGGATATTCTTTTAAATGGCGATCAGGTAGATGCATTATCTGCATTAGTTCATAAAGACCATGCGTTTGATTTAGGTAAAAAAATGTGTGGAAAGTTGCGTGAGTTACTTCCAAGACAACAGTTTGAAATTGCCATACAAGCAGCTATCGGTGCTAAAATTATTGCCAGAGAAACCGTTAGAGCTTTAAGAAAAGACGTAACCGCTAAATGTTACGGTGGTGATATTTCCAGAAAGAGAAAATTACTTGAAAAGCAAAAAGAAGGGAAAAAGAAAATGCGTCAGATAGGAAGTGTTGAAGTTCCTCAGGAAGCTTTTCTAGCGGTACTAAAAATTAACGACTAACAGTACTCGTCAAAAGCAGCTTTTAAATTATCCGCAATCATTTCTGCGGGTTTTCCCTCAATGTTATGACGTTCTATCATGTGAACCAATTTACCATCTTTAAATAAAGCCATAGAAGGAGAAGACGGAGGATATGGTAACATATATTTTCTTGCTTGTTGAACTGCATCACTATCAAACCCTGCAAATACAGTAGTTATTTTATCCGGTTTTTTTCCGTTTTGAATAGCCATTTTAGCAGCCGGTCTGGCATTTGCCGCAGCACATCCGCAAACTGAATTAATAACTACTAAAACTGTACCGTCTGTTTTAGATAACACTTCATCTACTTTTTCAGGAGTTAATAATTCTTCAAAGCCTACATTGGTTAAATCGGCTTTCATTGGCATAACAAGTTCTGCTGGATACATAAGCTAATAAATTTTCGGTAAAGTTAAGAAATAAAAAAACAGACTAATTCTGTTTTCCTTGATTTAAGATATTATCTGTTTTTGAAGAAGCGTAACTAATTTTTAACGCATTTGCCTCTCTTAGCTCTTGCTTAACATCTGTTACAATCCCCATTTCACAATCTCTATCCACTTTTAAAGAAACGGTCATTAAAGGTCGCTCAGCTTCCATGATGTCTTCTTTTTCCTCTTCAATAAATTGTATAATATCTTTGGGACTTTTTATTGCATCATTCAACTGAATTCTGGGAGCAGTACCTAGTTGACCTTGAAGAGCAGGGATTGGAGTTCCGATGTAGATATAACTTACTAAAGATTTTCTTTCTAACTTTTGAAGTTCAGTAGCTTTTGGAATCATTACCTTAATCTTCAATTCGGTTTCTCTCATTACCGTAGTCACCATGAAGAAAAACAAAAGCATAAATACAATATCGGGCAAAGCAGCTGTAGATATTGCCTGTCCTCCTCTTTTTCCGCCTTTTTTAAATTTTGACATATCTTCTTCCTGATTTATTGTGGAATTTTTCCTACTTGTTTTGGTTCTGCTTCAGATATTCTTTGAGGGTAAACGTCTTTTATTGCATCAACTCTTCTACCGGATAATTCATCTCCCTCTTTCTCAAGTTCTACTAATCGGTCAAAAGTAACACCAAACTTACGCATTGCTTCCTCATTTCTTATTTCATTATAAGCAGCAACTAATTCGTTTTGCACCTGAATATATGTTCCGTAAGATGTTCCCTTATCGTTTTGCAGTGATATTATCTGCTTAGAAACAGGATATCCTTTTCCATAAAATTCAATGTCAGTAGCTTTGAATTCAGGAAATCTTTCATCATTAGGAACATTTTGTCTTCCAATAATAAATTCTTTGGCTCTCTCTCTCAAGTTTTTCAACTCCATCATTTCCCCTTCTACCAACAATTCATTATTTGCATTTACTAGTATACTGAAGATGTTTCGTTCTTTTACCGGTGGTGGTGGCTCAACTTCATCCATCTTAGGAGGAAGCTGCCTCATTAATCCGGTTGGGGTATCCATAGTAGTGGTAACTAAGAAGAATATCAACAGAAGGAACGCAATGTCCGCCATTGAACCTGCATTAATTTCCGGTATGTCTCTTCTTCCCATATTCTACTTTAGCATTTTCATAACACCTGAGCCAATAGCGGCAACAACAGATATTACTAATAGTATATAAAATGAAATTATTCCTGCACCTACCATTTTTGAGGTTCCTTCGGTCAACGTAAGTACGTACTTAGCAGGAACTTCTGATGAAGCTACAACATAAGATATACCTAATACAACCACTAAACCAACCACACCAATGAGTGCATTTTTTGCTTTTTTAATATTTCCAAGTGTATTCATTAATGAAAACGCCAAAACAGCTAAGGTTGTAACAATCATCAATAAATAACACCATCTTATTAAAAGGTCTTCAGAAACTATGTCAAACATCCACAATAAAGCTAGTAATGTAGATATTCCACCTAGTGCCCAAAGAGAGTATTTTGAAATATTATTTACCATTCTTAGTTAGATTTATGTTTTACTAAAGCATCTACTAATGAGATAGAAGCATTTTCCATATCGTTTACAACGCTATCTACTTTTGCAATGATGTAGTTGTAAAAAATTTGAAGAATAATTGCTACTATCAAACCGAATACTGTAGTTAATAATGCGATTTTAATACCGTCAGCAACTAATGAAGGAGATACGTCACCCGCAGCAGCAATTGCATCGAATGCGTCAATCATACCGATTACCGTACCCATGAAACCAAGCATTGGTGCAAGTGCAATAAATAATGAAATCCAAGAAACGTTTTTCTCTAATAACCCCATTTGCACACTTCCGTAATTGATTACAGATTTTTCAACGGCATCAATTCCTTCTCCTGCTCTGTCTAAGCCTTGATAAAAGATACTTGCAACAGGACCTCTTGTATTTCTGCAAACTTCTTTAGCAGCTTCAACACCACCAGAAGCAAGTGCATTTTCAACATTACTGATTAATTTATCAGTATTAGTAGTAGCAAGATTTAAATAAATAATTCTTTCGATACAAATTGCCAAACCTAAAATTAAACAGATTAATACAATCCCCATGAAACCGGGACCACCTTCAATGAATCTGTTTTTTATCGTTTGATGAAAACTTAATTCTTCTTGTGGCATTTCTTCAGCAGCAGCATCTTTCGATGCGTCAGCAGCAGGTTCTTCTGTTACTTGCTCTGTTGCCGGCTGTTCTGTAGCTGCAGCAGAACTATCTTGTGCATAAACATTGTTATAAGCTCCAAAGCTCATCAATCCTACAAGAGAAAATATTGCAAAAATCTTTTTCATAAAGAGTAATTAATTATTAGTTATTAGGTTTTTTAATTTTTAGTAGTTGACCTGCTGCGGAGAAGAAGGGATTCGAACCCTTGATACCCTTTTGAGGTATACACACTTTCCAGGCGTGCGCCTTCGACCACTCGGCCACTTCTCCATACAAAGAACGTTTTCTCTGATTTGAGAACGTAAAAATATAAAAAAATGATATACGTAAAAATATTAATGCAAAATCAAACAAGGAAAGGTTGATTTTTAACTATAAATGGCAGTAAAAATTATAGAAAACAAACTAAAAATAATGCTAAATCGTTACTTCTCCGGCTATATGTTCTTGCATTTTTTTGATGACTGAGGAGGATTCTTTTTCCTGTGACAATAAAAACATCAATTTAGTTACGGCAGCTTCAAACGTCATATCTCTGGCTGAAACAACCCCAATTTCTTTTAATTGTTTACTCGTAGCATATTTACCCTGCTCTACCATTCCGCCATTGCATTGGGTAACATTCAATATTATTTTATGGTTATTAATTTGTTTTTTTAACTCATCAGTCAACCATTTATCTGTAGTTACATTACCTGCGCCAAAGGTTTCTATTATAATTGCTTTGCAATTACTGCTTAATACTGATGTAACATAATCTCTAGAAATACCCGGATAAAACTTTATAACAGCTACATCAGCAACAAATCCCTTTTTTAAGGTTAGTTCACTTTTATCTGAACGAAATAAATACGGGTAGTTATATTTAACATCTACCCCTGCTTCTGCCAGTAAAGGATAATTAAAAGAGCTAAAAGCCTGAAAATTTTGTGCGTCAATTTTTTGTGTTCGGTTTCCTCTATAAAGTTTATACTCAAAATAAATGGCTACTTCCTGAATAATAGATTCATTGTTTTGTTTAACTAAAGCAATTTCAATGGCAGTAATTAAATTTTCCTTTCCATCACTTCTCACTGCTCCAATAGGTAACTGTGAGCCGGTTAAAATAATTGGCTTTTTTAAACCTTGCAACATATAGCTTAAAGCGGATGCCGTAAATGCCATAGTATCACTTCCATGAAGTACAACAAAGCCTGTATAATTATTGTAGTTCTCATAGATTATTTCAGCAATTTCCTCCCATACTTCAGGAGTCATATCAGAAGAGTCTATTGCCTCACCTAATGACTTTGCATCAAGTACACAATTAAACTTTTTTAATTCAGGAATTTCATTTGCTAAATAAGAAAAATCAAAAGGCTTTAGTTCTCCACTAGCAGGGTCTTTAATCATTCCGATAGTGCCGCCAGTATATATTATTAGAATGGAGTCCTTCAATAAAGTTTGTGGTTTTGTAATATATTAGCTGGTAGAAGCTTTTAAATATTCTCGGTTCATACGAGCAATGTTTTCTAAAGAAATTCCTTTTGGACATTCCACCTCACAAGCTCCTGTATTAGAACAGTTTCCAAATCCTTCTTCGTCCATTTGTTTTACCATGTTTAACGCTCTTTGTTTTGCTTCAACTTTACCTTGTGGAAGTAGTGCTAATTGTGAAATTTTTGCTGAAACAAATAGCATGGCTGATGAGTTTTTACAAGTAGCTACGCACGCTCCACAGCCAATGCATGTTGCTGCATCAAACGCTTTGTCCGCATCTTCTTTTGGAACAGGTATAGCATTAGCATCTTGAGTATTTCCTGAAGTATTTACTGAAACATACCCGCCTGCTTGAATAACTCTATCAAAAGAACTTCTGTCAACAACTAAATCTTTAATAACAGGAAATGCAGCTGCTCTCCATGGCTCAATATAAATGGTATCTCCATCTTTGAATGAACGCATGTGTAACTGACAAGTAGTAATCCCTCTTCCGGGTCCGTGAGCTTCTCCATTAATAAACATACTACACATTCCACATATTCCTTCTCTACAATCATGGTCAAAAGCAACAGGGTCTTGGCCGGACTCTATCAATTGATTGTTAAGAACGTCCATCATTTCCAGAAAAGACATGTCAGGGGAAATATCCTTTACCGGATACGTTTCCATTTTACCTTTGTCTTTACTATTTTTTTGTCTCCAGATTTTTAATGTAAGATTCATAGTAACTTAGTTCTTATTTATAACTTCTTTGTTTTAACTCTATATTTTCAAACTTCAACTCTTCTTTGTGAAGTACAGCATCTCCTGGTTTCCCTTTATATTCCCATGCAGCAGCGTAAGCGAAATTCACATCATCTCTTTTTGCCTCTCCCTCTTCTGTTTGATATTCTTCTCTGAAGTGGCCACCACATGATTCATTTCTGTGAAGAGCATCTTTCGCAAAAAGCTCACCCAATTCAAGAAAATCAGCAACTCTACCTGCTTTTTCTAACTCAGGGTTAAACTCATTCATCTTACCGGGAACTTTTACATCTTTCCAAAACTCTTCTCTTAATTGCGCTATCTCAACTAAGGCTTCATTTAATCCTTTTTCATTTCTAGCCATGCCACATTTATCCCACATAATTTTTCCCAGCCTTTTGTGGAAATAATCTACTGATTTAGTTCCATTGTTATCAATCAATTTAGAAAGCTGCTCTTTTACTTTAGCCTCAGCCGCATCAAACTCAGGAGAGTTAGTCGGAATTTTTCCGGTTCTAATATCTTTAGATAAATAATCTCCAATAGTGTATGGCAATACAAAATAACCATCTGCCAAACCTTGCATTAATGCCGATGCTCCTAATCTGTTTGCTCCATGGTCAGAGAAATTGGCCTCTCCACAAGCATAACATCCGGGTATGGTTGTCATTAAGTTGTAATCTACCCAAAGACCACCCATTGTATAGTGAACTGCAGGGTAAATTTTCATTGGAGTTTCGTAAGGGTTATCATCGGTAATCTTTTCATACATCTGAAATAGATTACCATATTTTGCCTCAACCACTTTTTTACCCAATTCAATTATTTTTTCTTTAGAAGGATTTTCAATTCCTTGAATGTTTGCTTCCGTTTTACCATATCGCTCAATCGCAGAAGAAAAGTCTAAGAATACAGCCTCTCCTGTTTTGTTAACACCAAAACCGGCATCGCATCTTTCTTTTGCAGCTCGAGAAGCTACGTCCCTTGGAACAAGATTACCAAATGACGGATATCTTCTTTCTAAATAATAATCTCTATCTTCTTCTTTAATGTCTTTAGGTTTTAGCTTCCCTTCCCGAATTGCTTTTACATCTTCTATCTTTTTAGGTACCCAAATTCTTCCGTCATTTCTTAAAGACTCTGACATAAGAGTTAATTTCGATTGATAATCGCCACTTACCGGAATACAGGTAGGATGAATTTGTGTATAACATGGGTTTGCAAAGAAAGCTCCTTGTTTGTGGGCTTTCCATGCCGCAGTTACATTTGACCCCATTGCATTGGTAGAAAGAAAAAACACATTTCCATACCCTCCGGTACATAATACAACTGCATGAGCAGAGTGTCGTTCTATTTCACCTGTTACTAAATTTCTTGCGATAATTCCTCTTGCTTTTCCGTCCACTATCACTAACTCAAGCATTTCATGTCTATTGTACATAGTCACTTTACCTCTTGCAATCTGTCTTGATAAAGCTGAGTAAGCTCCCAAAAGTAATTGTTGACCTGTTTGTCCTTTGGCATAAAATGTTCTGGAAACCAACACTCCACCAAATGAACGATTATCCAATAAGCCACCATATTCTCTTGCAAAAGGAACACCTTGTGCCACACATTGGTCAATAATATTTGCAGATACTTCCGCTAAACGATAAACATTTGCTTCTCTTGAACGATAATCACCTCCTTTAACCGTGTCATAAAAAAGCCTGTAAGTAGAATCTCCATCTCCTTGATAATTTTTAGCGGCATTTATACCACCTTGTGCTGCAATGGAGTGAGCTCTTCTTGGGCTATCTTGAAAACAAAAAGCTTTTACGTTATACCCAAGCTCTGCCAATGAAGCAGCAGCCGAGCCTCCTGCCAAACCTGTTCCCACCACAATAACATCAATTAGCCTCTTATTAGCCGGATTAACTAAATTAATGTGGTCTTTATAATTGGTCCATTTATCTTTTAATGGTCCTTCGGGTACTTTTGAATCTAGTTTACTCATAGTTACTAATAAACAAAGTGAATGTATAAAGGAATTGCCGCAAAAGCCAGTGGTACCAGCAGTGCAAATGCAAAACCTATTTTTTGAATAATTGGAGTATATTTTTCATGGCGCAATCCTAATGACTGAAAAGCACTTTGGAATCCGTGAGATAGATGAAATGCAACAGCCAACATTGATAAAACATAAGCTAATGTAAAAACTAACCCCATAGAAGCATCTTTGAAAAAAGCGATTACAATGGTATGCAAATCTTTATTTCCGTTTGCATCTACGCCTATTTCTCCCCAATGCATTTCATACCAAAAATTCATCATGTGAGTAATGATAAAAACCAATAAAATAGTTCCTAAAATCCCCATGTTTCTTGAAGCCCAAGCTGAATTTGCCGATGCTTTTTCGTTATGATACTTGACCGGTCGGGCACTTTTGTTTTTGATTGTTAAAAGCAATCCGTCAATCGCATGAAAAATTATACTGATGTACGTAACATAACTAAGAATTTTAACCAAAGGATTGGTAGTCATAAACTTTGCATATTCATTAAATTGTAACTGACCTTCTATCCCGCCAATAAATAACTGAAGATTACCTGCTAAATGACCGACTAAAAAAAGACATAAAAACAAACCTGTTAATGCCATCCAATATTTTTTAGCAAGAGATGATTTCAAAAGAACTGATTGTGCCATTGATTTTCTAAATTTTATACAAATTTAAACTACCATTACTATTTATCAAGTCTGAGAAAACAATTTATACTATTTCTAAAACAAAAAAGTCTCTTAAACTATGATAAATGAAATGTCAAAAAGCAACCTTTTAAAAGCTCCAAAGGTCATGTTCAACAAACATAATTTGTTCTTTGATGTCTTCTCCTTCTAGTAATGCATCTAAGCCTTTTTTGTATGAGTCGATAATTCTGTTATTGTAAACGTTTGACCATCTTTTAATATATGAGTTAAACATTCTTTTCCAGAAAATATCTTCAAAGGTTCTTCGCTCTGCGTCATTGTGACGGTTAAATACATCATAGTTGGCAAATACATATCTAGCCTCAGGGAAATAAATCCAAAATGTTGAAGCATAGCCTTTAAAATTACCTTCCTGGTCAATTGCTTCTTTAATAGGCATCAATCCCATTATTCTAACATCCATTACTGAACGCTCTCTGTCAAAAAACCAATCTTCCTTCACGTAATATTGTTTTATACGGTCAGGTGTTAGTTCCTGATAAGCAGTTTCAGGTATTAAATCTCCTGTAGGGTCATCGGGATCTTCAACATATATTTGAATGGAATCTCCTAACTTACCGGTTGCCTGAGCTTTAGTTAATGCAACTAAAAACTCTTCATCATCATAAGCAGTTAAAGTTCCTTCCGTAACTCCTTCTTTAATGACATCAAATAAGCTTTTTCGCTCAGCTAATGGCTCTGTTGGATAATATAGCGGATGATTGATTTTTTCTCTCAAGTCTATTACTCTCCATACTCTTCTTGCCCACATTACATCGGCCTCTCGAATAGGGGTGTAAGGAACTACGCGTCTTGTAGGCGTGTTTTCCTTAATGTAAGGACCATCAAGAATTTTTTGTGCACTTGCTTCGTTTGTAACAAATACAAAAGAAACTGCCAACACTAAAATTAAAACTAACCGTTTCATAATCAACCTCCTTTTATTAATTAAGAGCTATATTACTTTTAGAGATACCGGAGGTAACACCCTTTTGGTACCATCAGGCATACTAACAGTAATTTGCTCAATATATATTTTTTGACTCTTTTTTGCTTTTGAAACTAAAGAAGACATTTCACCACTGAAAGATGCTCCGCTTCCTCTAATCTCTTTTAATAAACCATCTGAACCAACCGTAGAAAACATAAACGACTGAACTGTTGGAGTTACATCAAAGTCAAAGTTTTCCATTTTTGCAATAACTCTTGTAGCAGCTTGTAACTGAGCTTTAGGAATTGTAGTAGCTCCTGTTTTACCTGCAACATAAGGAGTTGGATCAGGAATTTTCTTAATTCTAAATTCTGCTTCTCCCATTTTAGTCTTAACACCATCTATATCAGCAAAAACTGTAATTTTTCCTGATTTTCCACTTGATTTTGAAGGTCTAACTACCCAACCTTCTTTACCGCTTTTAGAAATTCCAAGACCTGTTGCAGTAATTTTATCTTGCGGCACAGGTGCAGAAATTGAAACCGGGTTTGGCACACCAATATAGAACACGTTCATTTTGGTAGCCGCAATAGTTGTTGAAGGAGTTCCAACCTCATATTGTGTTTTGTATGGGTAAACTCTGTCTCCTTTAGAAGTTTTAATTCTAATAAGACCTTTAAGATCATACAAACCAACCGCTGTTGTAGGGATTGCTAAATTACCTCTACCAGCAGACACTTTATCTTCCGGCATTTGAGCCCATGTTTCACCGGGTACAACCTCAGTAAGATTCTCCACTTTTGTTCCCTTCATCAACTTTTCAATTTCGTATTTACCGGATTTTATGGCCTCAGCTAAAGCAGTAGAGTCATAATCACCAATATAAACTTCAGGGTTTTGAGTATCATCATAAGCAGCTGTGAATATTTTTGCTCTAATAGTATCTCCTTTAAGGATAAATCCTTTCTCCATCACTCCTAATCCATCTACTTTATTGAAAGATACACCGGCAGCATCAATATTCTCAAACAACAACTTAAGCGCTTCCGCTTCAGCATTTCTAACGTCAGCTTGTAATTTAGACACCATGGTTACACAAGCCGCTAAAGGAACGTGATAAAAAGTTCCTACCGGCCAAGGTTCTTTACCTCCGTCAGCATTAATTACTTCGTCAGTAGTTAAACCAATTGCAGGAATAAATACTTCATGGTAATCTTTTGGAACTATACTAATCAAGCCTTCACGATAAGCATCAATTTTTTCTTCTAATTTAGCCGCAGAAAACTCTTCAAATCCAGGAACAGCAGTAGGTTTTGATGGATCTGCTAATCCCATTATCAATGTAGGGATATCATAATTATCTTTAGAAGAAACTCTTCCTAGTGGTAAAGTATCAGCTATTTCCTGAGTTACTTTATCAGTTTCTTTAATTAAAGTGATTTTCAATTTTGCCAAATGGTCATACATCTCATTTGCAATTTTTTGCACTTCGTCAGCTCTTTTTTTCCAAGGACCTACTTTTTCAGGTGCCTCTACTGCTGCTGATGCAAATTTTGTATAGATGTATGCATTTTTATCTTGAAAGGTGTTTGTAGTAGTTTCAATACCCTTGTTAATCAGGATGAAGGCATCTAAGATGTCCTTAGAAACGTTCATCGCTAAAAGAGCCGTAAGTACTAAGTACATCATCCCAATCATCTTCTGTCTTGGTGGTAATTTCCCGCCTGCCATAATATTTTAAAGTTTCAAAGTTATACTTAGATTTCCTTATGCATTAGTGCTCATAGCAGTTAGCATGTTACCGTAAATTCTATTTAACTTACCTAAGTTAGTAGAAAGTTCAGCAATGTTTTCTTTATACTTCTGAGTATCATCTACAGAATCATTAAGGTTTGCCATCAATTGAGACATTCCTGAATACAACTTGTTAGTTGTTTCAAAGTGCTCTTGTGCTCCCTTAATTTGCATTTCATAAGACTCATTTAATGCTCTTAAATTAGTAGAAAGCTTTTGTAAATGCTCTCCTGTAGAAGAACCTGCTTCAGATGCAGCAGAAAGACCTGTTAATGCTTCAGATGCAGCAGCATAAGTACCGGATAATTCTTTTACCTTGTCAGACGCTCCTTTTAAGCTATTAGCATACTCTTCGGTTGCTACAGAAGCATTAGATATTTCAGAAAGTTTTCCTGCATTGTCTCCTAAGTTTCTTAGTCCTTGACCTAAGCTTTCAATTAAAGCAGGCTCTATCTTAGCTTCTTCAAGCATTGCATCTAATTGTTCAGTAATGCTTCCTTTATCTTCTGCTTCAATTTGTTTTTTACCGTGACCGCCATCTTCATCATGCATTCCGGCTAATTCAGGATAAACCAACGTCCAATCCACATCAAAGTGAGGTGGTTCAAAAGCCGAAACGGCAAAGATAATTGCCTCTGTTAATAATCCGATGATAAGCATCGGCCCTGCACCCGGCCAGTGCTGAATTTTAAATAACGCCCCTACGATTACTACAGATGCTCCTAATCCGTAAAGTAATCCCATGATTTTTTTACCCTTTTTGGTCTCAAATAAAAATTCTACAAATCCCATAGTTTAATTGTTTTAAAAGTTAATAGATAGGTTTATTTTTAGTTTATTTTAAAGTTTTAATTTGAATCTTCTTTAGCTCTACCAAGATATGTCATTACATTTCTAAATCCAATGTAACATTTAGCGGTATCTTGATATTCATAAGTTCTGGTACTTACATTTAAGTAATATTTTACGTCTTTCCATGAACCACCTCTGATTACTTTACGTTTCATTGACGGAGGATCTTGTTCATTTGCTTCGTAAGAATAATCCATGTTTAAGTCATGTGCAAAGTTGTAAGCAGATTCATCAAATGCATTACTTGTCCACTCTGCAACATTACCTGCCATGTTGTATAAACCAAAGTCATTTGGGTTATAAGAGAAAATATCAACTGTGTGGAAACCACCATCATCAATATAGTTACCTCTTAATGGCTTGAAGTTACCCAAGAAACATCCTCTTGTATTTCTGATGTAAGGACCTCCCCAAGGATATGGACTTAAATCAAGACCTCCTCTGGCAGCCCACTCCCATTCAGACTCTGTAGGCAACCTAAAGTCTTGTACATAAGTAATTCCTCTGGCACCTCTCCATGAATTTAAGTAAGCTGTTCTCCAAATACTAAATGCTCTGGCTTGTTTCCAGCTAACACCTACTACAGGATAATCATCGTAAGCAGGATGCCAAAAATAAGTGTTTGACATTGGCTCATTAAATGAATAAGAGAAATCATGCACCCAAGCTAAAGTATCCGGATAGATATTGATAACATCTTTTTTAATAAATACAGATCTGTCAATTAAACCTTGAGGTCTATTTTTACGAGCAGCTGCTTCTTTCCAGTCTATCCACATATATGAATAGTTGAACTTACGAGCATCAAACTCTTTTCTTCTGTAATATCTTTCACCTTCAGATAAATACATTTCTTCCAATGCATCTCTTACCTCTTCATTTCTGTAGTCGATTTTTGCATACCAGTTTAAGTATGGAGGATCTATTTCATTTCCCCATTCATCTTCTAAAATAAAGAATTCTTCTTCAGAAACATTATCTCCTAATAATTGTATCATTAATGAGTCTCTTACCCAATATACAAATTGTCTGTACTCATTATTTGATATCTCAGTTTGATCGATATAGAATGCCTGTACCGAAACTGTTTTAGATTGAGCTGTTTGTGCGTAAGGCACATCTTGGTCACTTGGCCCCATGTTATAACTTCCCATTGGAATATATAACATACCATATGGATCAGGTTGATACCATTCCGGTCTGCCTTGCACACCAATTAATTCTCCGTTATCTGAACTACAAGCGTAAAGTAACGCAACCCCTAATAAAAATAATAACCGTTTCATGTTCCCTCCTTTGTTTTAACCGATTTCTCGGAATGCTTTCGCAAAGGTTTATTTATATAATTAAACGTATTTTTCCCTTTTATATTGTTCTTATAAGAATCTTACACTCTTATAAACATTAACTTTTGGTTTTTTCGGTATTTTGAAGCAATAGTTAAGCATTACCTCCATAGACCCACTGCTATAGCTTTTTAACCCACTAGTTGTGACATCATAAGCAAAACCAAGTTTTAAATTTTCAAGTTCCGGCATAACAGGAGTAAAATCAATTCCCAATAATACTGCTGCCGCATCTTGCACTCTGTAAGATAATCCTCCCCACAAAAACTGATTCCACATAACATTACAGTTAATATCTAATTGTGTAGAAGCAGCATCCGTTTTAGCAAACACTGATGGCATTAATTTTAATGAAGTAGAAGGAATATCCCATTCGTAACCTGCCATAATATAATAGTGTCTCTTTACATTATAGTTATATTGATATTGCTGAAGCCCACTTCCCTGAACTGAAGTTTGAATATCTCCCGACACAACATGTGTAGAAGATAACCCAACATATAATTTTTGTGGAATGTGATAATATAATCCCGCTCCTAAGTTCATGGTATAATCACTGGCACCTGAATTAGGAATAGCCTGATCTTGAGTATAATCGTCAGTAGCTATCCAAGCACCGTTTAACGACTTGTTATAAAATGCACCATCTATACCAATACCTAACTCACCAGGACCAAAATTTCTTCTATATGAATAGGCTAATTTTCCCATAAAGTTGGTTTCAAAACCTAATTTATCTTGAAAAACCGTTAAACCAACCCCATGTGTTCCCCCTATAAGTGGCATACGGTTTATCGGAGCATTGGCACTAAACTGGATGGTTTGAGGACTTCCGTCAAACCCAATCCACTGCTGTCTAAAAAACAAAGTAGCACAAATAGCATCATTTGTTCCGGCAGCTCCCGGGTTAATCGGCACCTTGTTAAACATGTTTTGAGTAAACTGATAATCTTGTTGCGCGAAAGCAGACAAGCCTACAGCAATAGCAAATACAGAGAGTAATACTTTCTTCATAATAGTGTTTAGTTTATACGCATTTCTCACAATGCGAACTGCTAAGGTATGGAAAAATATTTTGAAACAAAAAATTTTCAACAATAAAAATGTTGATATTTAATTTCATTCTAATTTAAATTAATTTGTGATACGTCTTTAACCATCTATCGGGAAGCTCGTCATTACAAGCTTTTTGATAATCTTCATACGTACAAGGCACCAAATAATGTCGCTGGTTTTTTAAAAGTACGCTAGCAGGGTAAGGTATTTGCATCCACCAACGTTGTGATTTATCACTTTTATAAAAGGCTACTTCGTGCTCTGAAGTTTTAAGTGCCACATTGTATTTAGTGTAATTATCAATTTTTCCCGCAGGATAATCATTCTTTCTTTGAAAAACCCCCTCAATAAAATACCAAACCATTTGAGCCATTAATTCTGAAGTAACAGAACAACCGGATAAGTTTGCATTATAGATTCCAAAAGAGGTAAGCTTATCGCTTATACCTGCATATTTCGCTATCTGGCAGGCCTGATGTCCAAATAACCCGTTAGGAGAAGAATTAAAAACATCATTAGCATCAGAATTTCTTATCGCATCCATATTAAATGAAAGCATATCAGAGTTTCTTACAATTGGCTCTGCCTGTTCAACATTATTACTAATCTCTCCTAATCTATGAAAATCAAAGTTTAAGCTATCTAATAATTCTTTTTCAGATTCATCAACATAAAAAGATTGAAAAGCAAGATGACTATAATTAAATAAATAGTTGGGTTGGTACAGTATAACTTTATTAAGCCAGTTTGTGTTTAATATTTCTTCTTCAGGATTCCCGAGTGGTATGGATTTACTTATATGAGTTATGTTTATGGTATGCTCAAATCTTTCGTAAGCTTTAAAGTTTGCAAAAGCTAAGTCATCTGTTCCACCAATTATTACTGGAATTATCTTTTTTGAAAGAAGTTCATGTAAAACATCTGCTAATGCAAAGTAGGTATCTTCCTTTTTTTCTCCCGGTATAATGTCTCCTAAATCAATTACCTGATTGGGCTGAATGTTTTTTGATGAAAAAAAACTATAAAATGATTCTCTAAAAAAATTTGAATTGATAGATTGTATCTTACCTATTCCTCTACTTTCCGGAACGCCTATTATGGCAACTTTGTAATCCTCAAGAGATGTGATTTTGGCATCTTCATTATTAAGAGTGATAAGGTTTCCTAAGGTTTTTTCAAAATTGTAAGTTTTACGAACTCCAACACCAGAAACCTTTTTAAAGTAATGAAGAATTTCCATGGACTACTTTTTTCTTTTAGCGGTAGTTTTTTTCTTAGGAGCGTTTTCTTCTAACATTTTCTTTACCGCATCTAAGGTAAGTTTTTCTACCTCAAAAGTTTTAGGAAGTTCAATTTTTTGTTTTCCTTTTACAATATGGAATCTTCCCCAGCGAGCTTTTTGAACTGAAATTCCTTCATCATCCCAACGATGAATATACTTTTCTTTCTCTTTTTTCTTCTTATCCTCAATTAGCTGAACAATATCGTTGTGAGATAAATTATCAAAATCATACTTTTTATTGACATTGATAAACATTCCGTTCCACTTAATAAAAGGCCCGAAACGCCCCACTCCCTTTTGAACAGGCATGCCTTCGTATTCATCTATTGGTGCATCTGCATCCAGTTTTTGTTTGATAAGTTCAATTGCTCTTTTTAAATCAACAGAGCTTATGTCTTCATTTTTTGGAATAGAGATAAATAAATCATCAAACTTCACATAAGGGCCAAACCTTCCTTGAGAAACAATTACCTCATGCCCTTCATATTTTCCTACTGTTTTTGGAAATTTAAAAAGTTCTAAGGCTTCTTCTAAAGTAATTGTATTAATAGCTTGGCTCGATAATAAACTTGCAAACTTAGCTCCTCCCTCATCTTCTGTTTTACCAATTTGAGCCATTGGTCCGAATTTTCCGATTCTAACGATTACCGGTTTTGCAGTTTCTGGGTCTATTCCCAGCTCCCTTTCTCCAGTAGCTCTTTCGGCATTTTCGGTAGTATTTTCAACGTTTTTGTGAAACGGATTATAAAACTGCTCAATCATTTTGTTCCATTTCAACTGGCCGTTGGCAATTTCATCAAATTGTTCTTCCACATTGGCGGTAAAGCCATAATCCATAATACGCTTAAAGTATTCATCTAAGAAGTCACTAACAACAATACCTATATCCGTTGGGAAAAGTTTTTTCCTTTCTCTTCCCGCCATCTCCACTTTTTCCTCTTTTTCAATATTTCCGGCTTTTAACTCAATACTATTGTATTTTCTTTCCACTCCTTCTCTATCTTCTAATACTACATATCCTCTCTTTTGAATGGTAGAAATAGTTGGGGCATAAGTTGAGGGTCTGCCTATTCCTAAATCTTCCATTTTTCTTACCAAACTTGCCTCTGTGTATCTTGCAGGATGATGCGTGAATCTTTCTACTGCCTGAATAGTATTATAACTAAGTAAATCCCCTTTTTTGGTAGCAGGCAATAATCCGCTATCGGTATCTTCTTGCTCATCGTCAGTAGATTCAAGATATACTTTTAAAAACCCTTCAAACTTGATTACCTCACCTGTTGCAATAAATTTTTCAGAGGTATTTGACAACTCTATATGTAAAGTTGTTTTTTCCAATTCAGCCTTACTCATTTGAGATGCAACTGTTCTCTTCCAAATTAAATCATATAATCTTTCTTGTCCGGACTCCACATCTATTGATTTATTGGCGATATAAGTTGGTCGAATTGCTTCGTGAGCCTCTTGCGCATTTTTTGATTTACTGGTATAATTTCTTGGCTCAGAAAATTCTTTCCCATATAAATTAGTTATCTCTTGTTTGGCTGTATTAATGGCTAAATCACTTAAGTTAACAGAGTCTGTTCTCATATAAGTAATATGCCCTGCCTCATACAATCGTTGAGCTAAAGTCATTGTTTTTGAAACCGAATACCCTAGCTTTCTTCCTGCCTCTTGCTGTAATGTAGAAGTTGTAAAAGGCGCTGCCGGAGATTTTGTTGTAGGTTTAGTTTCTACGCTTGCCACTTCATACTTAGCTTCTCCGCATTTTTTCAAAAAACTATTAGCTTCTTCTAAAGTAGAAAACTTAGTGTTTAATTCAGCTTTAATAATTTCACCTTTTTCAGTTTTAAAAAAACCGGTAACCTTATAAGAAGATTCTGATTTGAAATTGGTAATTTCTTTTTCTCTTTCTACAATTAGTTTAACTGCTACTGACTGCACTCTTCCTGCCGACAATGAAGGTTTTACTTTCTTCCAAAGAATAGGAGAAACTTCATATCCCACCAATCTGTCTAAAACTCTTCTTGCCTGCTGGGCATCAACCAAATTCATGTCTATGCCTCTCGGTTTTTCAATTGCTTTTTGAATAGCATCTTTAGTAATTTCATGAAAAACAATTCGCTTTGTTTTATCTTGCTTTAAGCCAAGCGCTTCAAACAAATGCCAAGAAATAGCTTCTCCTTCACGGTCCTCATCCGATGCTAACCAAACCGTTTCTGCCTCCTTTGCCATTTTTTTCAGCTCGCTAACTACTTTCTTTTTGTCTGCGGGTATTTCATAGTCAGGAGCAAAGTTATTTTCTACATCAACTGAAAGTTTTTTGGAGTTAAGGTCACGAATATGTCCAAAACATGAACGCACGATAAAATCTTTTCCTAAGAATTTTTCGATTGTTTTTGCTTTGGCAGGTGACTCAACTATGACTAAATTTTTAATCATAAGGCAGTGTTTTTAGGCAATATCAACAGTTTTTTGTTAATAATGATGGCGACAAAGAAAAATAATAATTTCCTTATCTACCAAACATTTAAAAAAGATTTTTTACTATATAATATTACATATTATATAATTTTTTGGGTTTATTAACAATTGTTCGGACTGACATTTTGGCACTAATTTCCTTTTACTTAACTTTGCAATCCCTTATTATATATGGAATAAATGCTAGAAGTAGAAAACAAAGAAATCATTGAAGAAAAACAGGGCGAAGCGTTGGAGTTAGAAGGCTCTTTGGAAAACAACAAAAAAGTTTACATTGAGAGTTATGGTTGTCAAATGAATTTTTCTGACAGTGAAATTGTAGCATCCATTCTAAATAAAAATGGTTATAACACAACCAAACAAATTAATGAGGCCGATGTAGTTTTTTTAAATACTTGCTCTATAAGAGATAAGGCCGAACAAACAGTAAGAAAAAGATTAACCGAATTTCAAGGGTTAAAAAAAGAAAAACCTAAGATGGTTGTTGGCATCCTTGGATGCATGGCGGAACGATTAAAATCAAAATTATTAGAAGAAGAAAAACTGGTTGATTTAGTTGCCGGACCCGATGCTTACCGTGATTTACCATCTCTATTGTTAGAAACAGAAGAAGGAAGCAAAGCAGTAAACGTTATTCTATCCAAAGAAGAAACCTATGCGGACATAAACCCTGTTAGGTTAGGAGGAAATGGAATAACTGCATTTATTTCAATCACCAGAGGGTGTGACAATATGTGCTCTTTTTGTGTAGTGCCATTTACAAGAGGAAGAGAAAGAAGCAGAGACCCAAAAACTATTGTACATGAAGCAAAGTATCTTTTTGAACAAGGATACAGAGAAGTCACTCTTTTAGGACAAAACGTAGATTCATACTTATGGTTTGGTGGTGGGCCAAAAAAAGTATTTAATAAACTAACGGAAGAAGAACAAAAATCCTCTGTAAACTTTGCCAAGCTTTTAGAAATGGTTGCCCAAGTCAATCCAAATTTAAGAATTCGGTTTTCTACTTCTAACCCTCAGGATATGACGGATGAAGTTCTTCATGTAATGGCTAAATATGAAAACATTTGTAAGTATATTCATTTACCTGTTCAATCAGGAAACACAAGAGTACTGGAAATGATGAACAGGGGTTACACCAGAGAAAAATATTTAAATAGAATTGAAGCGATTAACAGAATTATTCCCGATTGTGCAATATCAACAGATATTATAAGCGGCTTTTGCTCTGAAACAGAAACAGAACACAAAGACACTTTAAGCCTAATGGAGCAAGTAAAATATCATTTTGCATACATGTTTAAATACTCTGAAAGACCTAATACAGCTGCTGCCAAAAAGTTTGAAGATGATATTCCTGAAGAAGTAAAATCAAGAAGACTGGCCGAAATAATTCAGTTACAGCAAAAACACTCATTAGAAAGAAATAAAGCAGATGTTGGAAAAACTTTTACTGTTTTAGTTGAAGGTATATCAAAAAAATCTGATGAACAACTTTACGGAAGAACATCACAAAATACAGTTTGTGTTTTTCCAAAAGAAGACTTTAAAAAAGGTGAATACGTAAGTGTTTCTATTGAAGATTGCACATCTGCAACATTATTAGGTTCTGCGTCAAGAATTGAATAAGCTATGGATATTCAACAAATAAAACAACGCTTTAAAATAATTGGTAGCTCAGCCGCTCTCAACAGAGCTATAAATATTGCTTTACAAGTTGCCCCAACTGATTTATCGGTTTTAATTACCGGAGAAAGTGGAACAGGGAAAGAGGTAATGCCTCAAATCATTCACCAACAAAGCTCAAGAAAACATAATAAATATATTGCCGTTAACTGCGGTGCTATTCCCGAAGGAACGATTGACTCAGAATTATTCGGGCATGAAAAAGGATCTTTTACCGGAGCTACAAATGCTCGTTCGGGTTATTTTGAAGAAGCGGATGGCGGCACTATTTTTTTAGATGAGGTTGCCGAGCTTCCTATTCAAACGCAAGTAAGATTACTAAGGGTTTTAGAAACAGGAGAATTTATTAAAGTTGGCTCATCAAAAGTTCAAAAAACAGACGTAAGAATTGTGGCAGCCACCAATGTAAATATTCCCGAAGCCATTAAAAAAGGGAAATTTAGAGAGGATTTATACTATCGGTTAAACACCGTTCCAATTGAAGTTCCTCCATTGAGACATCGTAAAGAAGATATTCACTTATTATTTAGGAAGTTTGCAGCCGACTTTGCTGAAAAATACCGCATGCCAACCATTCATTTAACTGATGAGGCCGTTAATATTCTTGAAAATTATGCCTGGCCGGGAAACATCAGACAACTTAAAAATGTTACCGAACAAATATCTGTAATTGAAAAAAATAGAGAGGTTACCGGAGAAGTCCTTTATAAGTATTTACCGGAAAATGCTTCACGAAGCCTTCCCGTTGTTTATTCTAAAGAAGAAAGTGCAGAAACCCTTACCGAAAGAGAAATTTTATATAAAGTCTTATTCGACTTAAAAAATGATGTTACCGATTTAAAAAAGGTTGTATTTGAGTTAACTAACAATCCTAATGCTATTAAAAGTAGTGAACAAAATACTACCATCGTAAAAAAATGGTTGAGTAATGACGAACTTGAAGTGCCATCAAAAATTGAATTGTTTAAGCCTTCCGTTTCACATCACGAAGAAGAATTTCATCATACAGAAGAAGAGGATGAAGACTCAAAACTTTCTCTTACCGACCATGAAAAAGAGTTAATAGAAAAAGCTCTTGAGAAACACAACGGAAAAAGAAAATATGCTGCCGAAGAACTGGGTATTTCAGAAAGAACACTTTACAGGAAAATAAAAGAATACGAAATAGAGTTATAGTACTACATGAGCAATAAACCCTTTTATACTTTCCTTAAACCTCTATATTACTTAATAATAGGTATTGGACTTTTTTCATGTGGGATATATTCATTTACAGGAGCTAAACCATGTGCCGAATGCAAAACAGTTTCGGTTCAGTATTTTGAAAATCTATCTAGCTTAGGTTCTCCTAACTTGAGTCAGCAATTTACGGAAGCATTAAAAGACGTTTTAATACGACAATCTGGCTTAAGTTTAATCAATAAAAATGGTGATTTAGCTTTTGAAGGAAATATAACCGAATTTAACGTAAAACCCGTTTCTATCCAAGCTAACGAAACAGCATCACTCAACCGGTTAACTATTTCAGTAAAGGTAAAGTATGTAAATACTAAGCAGCCCGAACAAAACTTTGAAAGAACCTTTACCAGGTTTTCAGATTTCGACAGTAGCAAAGATTTTTCTCAAGTAGAAACACAGTTAGTAGAAGATGTAAATTCTCAACTTGTGCAAGATATTTTCAACGCAGCACTAAGCAATTGGTAAGCTCAAATTACATATCCGCTTCTATTGAAAAACCTCTTCAACTTTCCAATGAAGACATTAAACAGTTAGAGGATATTTTAGAAGTTTACCCATACTTTCAAACAGCCCATTTGCTTCACGCCAAAGCGTTAAAAAACTCTGACTCCATTAAATTTGAAAAAGTCCTTCCGCTTAAAGCAGTTTACGTTTCTGATAGAGAAAAACTATATGACCTAATTCAGCTGAAAAATGCAGAGTCAGATATTTCTACTGAAGTAACAGAAGAAATAAAAACCAGCCAATCTACTACACAAAAGGTTGTCGAAAAGGAAGTTACTGAACCCATAAAAGAGAATAAAAAGCAAGACATTATTTCTGATTTTGTAAAAAAAGAAAAGCAAAAGTCCGAAATAGAATACGATGTAGAAAAAGACATCAAGAAATTGGAAGAGAACTACATTTCATCTGTTGAAAGTGTGGGTTATTTTGATGAAGCAAAAGAGGAAATTTCAAAAGAAGAACTTCAATCATTAATTAAAGAAAAACCACAAAAGGAAAACTTGCCAAGCAAGCAAACCTTCTCCGAGTGGCTGGATTTATTTACTGAAAAAACAAAAAGCAAAGAAAGTAAAAGCTTTCGAGAGCCGGAAAAACCTGTTGAAATTAAACCATCAGTTAAAAAAGAATTCTACAATCCGGCAAAAATGGCTCAAAAAAGTGTAGAAGAAAACGATGAAATCATTACAGAAACGCTTGCCAAAATATATGTCATGCAAAACAAAATAGACAAAGCAATAGCTGCCTACAAGAAATTAAGTTTGAAAATTCCCGAAAAAAGTAGTTACTTCGCAGCCCAAATTTTAATCTTAAAGAAAAAAACAGACTAGTATGGCAGCAGTTGTAACCTTCTTAATCATTGTCATCTGCATTCTTTTAATGTTAGTGATATTAGTTCAAAACCCAAAAGGCGGTATCTCTAGCAACTTTTCAGGAATGAACCAAATTGGCGGTGTAAAAAGAACCGTTGACTTTTTAGAAAAATCAACATGGACATTAGGTATTGCATTGGTAATACTAAGTATAGTATCTGCCACTTTGCTAAGCGGCACACCTACTTCTGCAGAACAAGCCACTGAAAGTGAATTAAAAGACGTTCAAACGGCTACGCCTGAATTACCTGCAGCCCCACCGGTAGATAATAATATTCCTTTACCAAATCAGGGGCAACCAATACCGGGAGGAGATGGTGGACAACAAACCCCACCTGAAGAGCCTGCAAAATAAAATTGAAAAAGATTCTGACAAGCTGTCACTAAAACTGACAGCTTTTTTTGTCTTTATACTATAAGAATGGAATTTTTGTCACCTTTTTACCTAAAAATCTATTTGGCACAAAATCTGACAAGCACACATTCGAAAAAATTTAAGTTTAACTTTAAAATTATATAAACCATGGGAGTGAATATCACACCGCTAGCTGACAGAGTTCTTGTAGAACCTGCTCCGGCTGAAGAAAAAACTGCAGGAGGAATTATCATTCCTGATACTGCTAAAGAAAAACCACAAAGAGGAAAAGTTGTTGCCGTAGGCAATGGAAAAAAAGATGAGCCGTTAACCGTAAAAGCAGGAGACAATGTGCTTTATGGTAAATACTCTGGAACCGAAATCAGCATAGAAGGTAAAGACTATCTTATCATGAGAGAGTCTGACATTTATGCTGTAGTGTAAATCATTTTTTAGTTAAACAATTAAAATAAAAGTAAAATGGCAAAAGATATCACGTTTGAAGTAGAAGCTAGAGACAAACTAAAAAAAGGTGTTGACACTTTAGCTAATGCTGTAAAAGTTACATTAGGCCCAAAGGGTAGAAATGTAGTTATTGATAAAAAATTTGGCGCACCGCACATCACTAAAGATGGCGTTACTGTGGCTAAAGAAATTGAATTAGCAGATTCAATTGAAAACATGGGTGCACAAATGTTAAAAGAAGTTGCTTCTAAAACTGCCGATGATGCAGGTGATGGAACAACTACTGCTACTATTTTAGCACAAGCAATTGTTACTGCAGGTTTAAAAAACGTAGCTGCAGGTGCAAATCCAATGGATTTAAAAAGAGGAATTGACAAAGCAGTTCTTGCTGTTGTAGCTGAACTTAAAAAAGTTTCAAAATCTGTTGGAGATGACATCAGTAAAATTGAGCAAGTAGCAACTATCTCTGCAAACAACGACAATAACATTGGTAAGTTGATTGCAGAAGCAATGGGCAAAGTAAAAAAAGAAGGAGTTATCACTGTTGAAGAAGCAAAAGGAACTGACACAACTGTAGAAGTTGTTGAAGGTATGCAATTCGATAGAGGTTACTTATCTCCATACTTTGTTACTGATGCAGAAAAAATGCACGCTGACCTTGAATCACCATATATTTTAATCTACGATAAGAAAATTTCGAGCATGAAGGATTTACTTCCTGTGCTTGAAAAAGTAGCTCAATCTGGCAAACCATTATTAATTATTGCTGAAGATGTCGATGGCGAAGCACTAGCTACATTAGTAGTAAACAAATTAAGAGGTGCGCTTAAAATTGCTGCTGTAAAAGCTCCTGGATTTGGAGACAGAAGAAAAGCAATGTTAGAAGACATCGCGATTTTAACAGGTGGTACTGTTATTTCTGAAGAAAGAGGTTACAAATTAGAAAATGCCGACCTTACTTATTTAGGTACTGCAGAAAAAGTAACTATTGATAAAGACAATACTACTGTTGTTAATGGTGCCGGAAAATCAGAAGATATCAAAGCAAGAGTGAACCAAATTAAAGCTCAAATTGAATCTACCACTTCTGATTATGATAGAGAGAAACTTCAAGAAAGATTAGCAAAACTTTCCGGTGGTGTAGCTGTACTTTACGTAGGTGCTGCAACAGAAGTTGAAATGAAAGAGAAAAAAGACAGAGTGGATGATGCTTTAGCTGCAACAAGAGCGGCTGTAGAAGAAGGAATCATCCCTGGTGGTGGCGTAGCCTACATCAGAACGCTTGCAGGTTTAGATAAACTAAAAGGCGAAAATGATGACGAATTAACAGGTATTACAATTGTAAAAAGAGCAATTGAAGAACCTCTTCGTCAAATTGTAGCCAATGCAGGTGGCGAAGGCTCTGTAATTGTACAAAAAGTAAAAGAAGGAAAAGGTGATTATGGCTATAATGCCAGAACCGAAAACTTCGAAAACTTATTTGATGCAGGTGTGATTGACCCAACTAAAGTAGCAAGAGTTGCCTTAGAAAATGCGGCATCCATTGCAGCAATGTTACTTACTACCGAGTGTGTAATTTCTGATCAAAAAGAAGAAGAGCACGGACACTCACATGCCGGAATACCTGGTGGCATGGGCGGAATGGGTGGAATGATGTAGTAGTTTTTTCATAGTAGATAGGCAAAAAACCCTGTTCGTTCATTCGAATGGGGTTTTTTGTTATTTTTATAGTTAGAAGTATGAGAAATATTTATTTGACAAAAAGAAGAAAAAAGCTTTATACTGAGGATTTTAAAAAGGTTGTCGCTTGTACAAACCCAAGTTGGAAATTAGATGAAAACTTACTTGAATTATTGGAAAAAATAAACTCAAATAATCAAATACAAACACTTTATTCAAAAAAACACTCTTCACAAAAAAGGAGCTTTGAATTTGATAGTTATTTAGAATTCGCATTTACTAAAAATATTGAACCCACAATACTTAAAAGAGTTATTCCAGAAATTACCACCAAGTATTGTTTAGGTGAATACTTTGAGAATGTTTGTTATTACCAGTATTTTTTTCCAAGAGAAAACCCAAACTATTCTGAAGAAAAATCATCTATTGATTTAGGATGCATTAATAATTCAAACTATTTCAACATTAACCATATAAAGATTAAATATAAGTCTGCTAATCAAGAAACACATACAAATTTTTGGAATGATTTAAGTGACTTACTTTTTAATGCTTACTAAAAAAATAAAACATGAAAAAGCAATTGAAATATATTCTAATTGGCGGTAGCATTATTTTACTGGGAGCATGTGCCAGTATGTTTAACGGTGCTGTTTTACCTAATCAATGTAAAGAGTGTAAAGTAATTAATACAGAAACCGGAGTGACAGAGTGGAAAATAGAAGGTTGTGGAAGTGAAAATACCGGATTAGAAGAAAAAGCAAAACAACAGGCTTATGATTTAAGCAGAACAGGAAACAACCTATGTAAGCTTGAAGTACAGTGTAGAAGCTGGAAAAAAGATCCGGATCAAACACAATAATTTTTTCAAATACTCTCTTTCCTGCTTCCCTTAAATAAATAAAAAGGCCGAAAAAATAGTTGGTCTAATATATTAGAGTACCTTTGCGTCACATTTTTAAATTAATACAATGAATAAAGGCACAGTAAAATTCTTCAATGAGACCAAAGGATTTGGTTTTATCACAGAAGAAGGTAACAACAAAGAACATTTTGTACACGTATCAGGATTGATAGATGAAATTCGTGATGGAGATACAGTAGAATTTGAACTACAAGAAGGTAAAAAAGGATTGAATGCAGTGAACGTAAAAGTAATTTAATATTTACGCTTTAATTTTTTAAAACACCAAAAGCCTGTCAATACTATTTTGATAGGCTTTTTTTATTCACAGAAAAAACGTATATTATAGCAAATCAAATTTATGGGTAGATCACAAGAGACATTTAACAAGAAAGAAGTTAGAAACAAAAAAGAAAAAAAGCGTAAAGAAAAAGAAGCTAAAAGACTTGCCAGAAAGGAACAAGAAAAATCAGGCAAGTTAGATGATATGATTGCTTATGTAGATGAGAACGGAATGATAGTGGACACACCACCGGATCCTACTAAAAAAAGTAAAATAAAAGCTGAAAACATTGAAATTGGTGTTCCAAAAAGAGAAGCAAGTGAAGAAATTGATCCTGTTAGGAAAGGCGTAGTTTCATTCTATAATGAATCTAAGGGTTATGGCTTTATCAAAGATAAAGAAACTCAAGAAAGTATTTTCGTTCATGTAAACAATGTAGAAGAAGAAATAAAAGAAAACAACATGGTTACTTTTCAAATGGGCACAGGCCCCAAAGGCCCGACAGCCATAAAAGTAAAAGTAGTGCGATAGTTTCTAAAGAAGCTTTTTTGTAACTTGCAATAGTTTTAAAACCAACACCCTATGAAAAACTATTGGTCAATCATTATTTTTCTGTTTTTTCTCGGAGCATGTAAAAACGATTGCCCCACTGAAACTAAAACCATTGAAAAAGAAGTTGAAGAAATAGTAAAAATTCCTGAAAAAATAGATTTTCCTTCTTTAGACAGCATATTAGTAGTGGCTAACCTTTACCATGTGAATGATTCTGCACCTGTAATTGTGTTATGCCATCAAGCCAGGTTTAATAAGTTTGAATATAACGGCATTGCCAAAACATTACATGA
Source organism: Bacteroidia bacterium (assembly GCA_030426475.1). Classification (GTDB taxonomy): domain Bacteria; phylum Bacteroidota; class Bacteroidia; order Flavobacteriales_E; family Vicingaceae; genus CALALS01. The sequence goes on along the minus strand of JAUHYR010000007.1, from coordinate 24,920 downwards.
AAATGGATTTAACTGTCTGGCTATTGACCAACGCTCTGGCGGACCACTAATTGAAGAGTTTAACGAAACCAAACTTCATGCGGAAATGGAAGGTAAACCCACCGACTTTTTAGATGCAGAGCAAGACATTATTGCAGCCATTAATTATGCAGCTAAAAAATACAACCAAAAAGTAATTTTATGGGGAAGTTCTTATTCTTCCACATTGGCTGTTCATGTTGGAACAGAAAATGAAAACGTAAAAGCAATTGTTTCGTTTAGCCCTGGTAATTATTTTGACGCAGAAAAAGGAAACATGTTAGAAAAAATAAAAGCATGTAACAAACCAATGTGGCTAACATCTTCCAAGCCTGAGGCAGAAGAGCTAAGTAAATATTTGAGTGAAGTTCAATTCAAAGAAAATCAAATGCAGTTTGTGCCTGATTCAACCGGTGAACATGGCTCAAGAGCTCTATGGAAAACCAACCCTCACCACACACAATACTGGAATTCTTTAATGCCTTTTTTAGAGAAATTAAAAATATCCCCTTGAGGGGATGATAGGGGTGATTTTATGAAAAACAACCACTATAATAAGTCACTTAAGGAATATGCAAAAAAGCTCCGAAAAAACAGCACTAAATCAGAAGTAATATTGTGGAAAGAGCTTTTATGCAAAAGCAAAATGGGTGTTCGGTTTCTAAGGCAAAGACCTATTGATAATTATATTGCTGATTTTTTCTGTAAAGAACTAAAATTAATTATTGAAGTTGATGGCTATTCACATAACTTCAAATATGATAAAGATATAGAAAGAGACCAACGACTATATTCTCTTGGCTATACTGTGTTAAGAATACAAGATGAAGATGTATTCAACGACATTTTAAATGTTGAGCGAGAAATAAGAGCTAAAATAAAGGAGCTAACTAATTCACCCTCTTAATCTCCCTCAAGGGAGAAATTAATATTCGGAAAAAAAGTCCCCTTGAGTGGACAACAGGGGTGAAAGACTTTCAATTTCAAAGCAAAAACAATTATATTTGTTTTAATGGACTTAGAAACTCTTAGGCAATATTGTTTAGCGTTTAAAGGAGTAACTGAAGACATTAAATGGGAAAACCATTTATGCTTTTCTGTAATGAATAAAATATTTTTCATTGGTAGTTTAGATGAAATACCCATGAAAGCTTCTATAAAAGTTACTGATGAAGACTTTGACGAATTAGTAGCAAGAGATGGCATTATCCCTGCTCCTTACATGGCGAGAAACAAATGGGTAAAAGTTGAGCAAGATGCATTTTCGGATAGTGAGTGGAAATCGTATGTAAAAAAATCATACGACATTATAAAGGCTAAACTACCTAAGAAATTGCAAAAAGAATTAGAATAAATTTAGTTTAAAATTATAGATATGTTTTTTATAGGCTTTAAAGTTATTTTAATGATTTTAATTACACTATTAGGCGCTGTGCTATATCTATTATTTAGAAAAAAAAGACCATTTAATATTATTACTGTTTGTGTCTCTTTATTAGCACTAATAGTAATCTTCTTTATAAACTTTAGACCCATATTTGATTTAGATGTCTCAGAATCAGTTTGCTTTGTACTCAATGAAGAAGCCACTATTAATTCATTTACTTCAAATAAAATTTTTTTAGAAATTCATAGGAACAGTTTTTTGCTAAAAAATGATACTTTGGTTTTGTTAAGTGGAAAAGCAGAAAAAATATATGGTGATGAAATTATTTTTAATCTATTTCCAGATCAAAAAGAAGGTGTTATACAGGGAATATATTCCAAAGACTTAAAAACTATTAATTTGTCTAATACTAGTACAATAATTTTAAGTAAGTCATTTAGTTTATCAGAGTTTGATTGTAATGGTCTTTAGTTTGCTTTTTTACTCTTACCAAAACATCATCACCAATTTGGCAATTAAACCAAGTACAATTCCAATAAAAATGTCATCTGCATATACTGCCCATACTGCTTTTTTATTGTCAAAATAGTTAAAAGGCGGAAACTTTATATTATCAATTACTCTAAACAATACCAGAGCCCCAACGCTCACTAATAAATCAATTTCAGGGCAAATCAAAAATATAGCCATCATGCCTACAAACTCATCAAACACCACTTGTTTTGGGTCTTCTTTTACAAAACTTCTATTTAGGTAAGCCTCTAATAAAGCAAAACCCGATAACACTGCTGTAGAAATAAGCAGCATGTTATAATAGTTTTCAAAAAGTAATATAAACGCCCAAAACATCAACCAGGCAAAGCCTGAGGCAATGGCAGCAGAAAAAGGCCAATAGCCTAATCCATAAAAAGTATTTAACATATAATATTTATGTCCCCTTGAGGGGACTTTAGGGGTGTTGTCAGCCATTTCTAAATATACCTTTTTTCCAAATGGTTAAATCAAAGATTTGTAAAAATGTACAGCATAAAGTTGCAAAACTTCCTTTAAAATCTTTCCACTGTAATTGGTCATAGCTAGTATTTTTGTCAAAAAATTTAAAGAAAGAAGGTTGCAATGAAAAGCGTTTGGGGTTAGCAACAAAATGTGCAATGTCTCCCGGAATCAACCACCTACATCGCTTTCCAATTGCTGCTTTTTTAGGTTCTACAGCTTCGCCTACAGAAAGCTGAGCGTAAGCATTAGCGAAGTTTAAACCCGCTACTGAAGCCAATTCAATAGAACCCCAAGTTCTAGGGTTTATCTCTAATAACCATGCTTGATTATTGTTATCTACCTTAAACTCTACCATCACTAACCCGCTCCATTTTAAAGATTTCATTAGCTTTTCGGTAGCATTTTTTAATTCAGGGAAATCAATCGTTTCTCTTAGTGTGCTTGGTCCACCCGAAACAGGAAACTCTCGTAATCGTTTGTATTCATAACTCAATAACAGTTCGCCATCTTTTGCCAATAAGCCCACTCCTGCTCCGTAACCAACTATACATTGTTGCACCAAAAATTCAGTAAAATTTTTACTCACCTTTTTATAATGTGTAAGTAACTCTGAATAGTTCTTTACTTTTTTCATTCCTCTTGAACCACTGGAATTAACTGGTTTTATAATAAGAGGATAGGTTGCGCTTTTAAATTGTTCTAATTCTTTTTCCTCTTTTACCAATGTGGATGATGGAACATTTATTCCCAATTCTTTTGCCAGTTGAGCAGTAGCATTTTTATCGGTCGCTTTCAGATAGTTGTCCTGTTCAGGCAAAACTACTTTTTGATAAACTTCATTATTTGGATATTGCTTTCTTAACTCATACACCGCCTTTATATCGTGTTCTTCCATTGGTAAAAAAACTTCAATCCCGTTCTCTTCAATTACTTTATGCAAGATTTCTTTATATATTTCAAAATCCTTCTCTGGATTTGATAGAATGATTTTTTCGAAAGTATATTTAGAATAAAGTGCCGGAGATAAAAACTTTTGAGCCGCTACATGCACTTCATGACCACTTTCGCCCAACGCTCTGACACAGCTCAAACCTTTTCGGGTCCAAGCATCCGCAACCAGTATTTTAAGTTTTTTACTCACCGTTTTCTATTAAATAATTTCCGATAGAAAGTACATCTAACTTTCCACTTAAAAAAGTTTCAATGGCTTCTTTTGGAGTATTTACAATAGGCTCTTCATGCATGTTAAACGATGTGTTGACTAACACTCCTACACCTGTCTTTTCTTTGTAATGCGTTAAAATATCATACATACTTGGATTAATTTCTTTGGTAACCAATTGTGGCCTTGCCGTATTGTCAACATGAACTATTGCAGGTGCTTCTTGAATACATTTTTCGGTAACATGACAAGTTATAGTCATAAATTGAAAAGCTCTTAGGTCATCATAGTCTGCAATAAAATAATCTTTAAAATCTACATCTCGAACTACAGGAGCAAAAGGCATAAATTCAGTACGCTTTAATCTATTATTCAACCACTGATTGACAGATTTATCTGATGCACTGTAAATAATAGAACGATTACATAAAGCTCTTGGTCCGTACTCCATAGCTTCATTAAACCTACCCACTACTTTCTTTTCTAATATTTTTTCGACCGAGAGTTCCGTTATGTTTTCAGAAAAAACAAATTGTAATCCTGAATTTTCTACTGCCTCTTTTATTTCATCAGAAGTATATTTTTTCGCGAAGTATACCGAATTAAAATCATGTCTTTTAGCAGAATTATTTTTTGAGAAAAAAGAACATAAAGCAGCTCCGGCATTTACACCGCCATCTCCCATATTCGGAAAAATGTAAATATTCTTAACGCAGTCTAATTCTTTTATCCGCTGATTGAGCTTAACATTAGCAAATAGACCGCCTGCTAAAAAAACATTTTCTTTTTGGTTGAAGTATTTCTTGATTTGATGAGCCACATATTTAGTAACAATATCTTCCACCAAATCTTGCACTCCGGCTGAAATATCTTCTCTTGAAAATTTTTGAAGATTTTTCTTTAAAGTTTTAATAGCTTTAATGTGATAACCTCCACTGTTTTTTATTTGTCCGGTTTCAGCATCAAAATCAATCATTTGTTTTAATATGGGTAACGTTTCTTTTGAACTGCCAAAAGCTGCTAATCCTGTAATTTTTCCTTCATGGCGTAACGGAGTAAATTCTGCTATTTTGGTTATATAGGCATAATAATAAGCAGGAGAATGATAACAAGGTAACGAATTCAGAAGCTGCATTTTTCCATCTTCACATTTATAAACTCTCGAACAATATCCCTCTCCACTTGCATCTAATGTAATGGCAATTCCGTTATTTTCTTTTTGGGTATAATATGCAGAAGCCGCATGGCAAAGATGATGGTCAATGAATTCAAACTTTCCTTCAAAGCCTTTTTCTATAAAAAACTTTTTGATTTCGTTATGCTTTCTTTTGACTGATGGTTTAAGCAAAAGTCTGACAAAACTTAATCCTAGCTCTGTTCCCAAAAAGAATTTAGTTAAGCCGAGTCTTTCCAGCCAAAGTTTTTTCCAATCACTATCTTCTAATTCAAACCCTATTTCATCTTGTGGAGTTACTGATTTTCCTTCAATGGCAACAACATCAATTTCTTTTAAAGAGATAGAAAGTGTTTTTAACACCTCTTCTATCGACAGATATGGAAACCCATGATGCAACTTTTTTCTGCTAAGACGTTCTTCGTTTATAGCAAACACTATTTTTTCGTCTTCCACTAAAGTAGCACCACTATCATGACCGATATTTATCCCTAAGATTTTCATTGGGTTAATTGATTCACAAACTTATCGTAGCGCATTACTTCAAATCCCATTTTTGATATTTTCTCTAGCCTGTGAAATACATTTCTTCTATTGTAATACATCAAGAAATTATAAAACTTATTGTTGTTTATTCCGGGATGCATAAACTTTTCTTGCTCTATGTCTATGTCATAGGGATGAAAATACCCGGTTACCATATCGTGCTTTGAAAATTGTTGTTTTATCCAACTAAAAGGCAAGGTTCTAAAATAAACTCCTCCACCAAATGCAAGTTCTCTATTAAAAAATGAACCCAGTGTCATAGGAATTTCAGTAATGCCATTTACTTTTTTAATCTTCCTCCCAAATTCTTTCCAGCCAAAAAGCGGATTATTAGCCGGAAAAATTGAACTAGAATAAACAATGTTGTTTTCTGCCAACACTTTGTAAGCCCAATCTACCTCATTAGTCAAAGAAAAAATAGGAGCTCTGTAACCAATTGGTATTATTCCGGTTGCCTTGTGGATAAATTCAATATTTTTCTTTAAATCGTGATTAAAGTCTTCTCTACTTTGTTTTGTAACAGGTATGTGAGAGTATGAATGTAACGCTACTTCATGACCCTCTTCAACTATTTTTTTTAGTAACTCAGGGTGTTTTTCGGCAGTTTTACCAACCGTAAAAAAAGTACATTTCCAATCTTTACATTTTAAAAAGTTAAGATACGCTTCTGTCATTAAAAGAACTCTCTCGCTAAATTTTCCTCCGTTCGAAAGAGAATCCCGAACATCCTCAAGGTCAATGCTAAAAAGATAGGTTTTAGTCATCTACACTGTTTTTTCTCATTTCAGCAAGTTGCTCCGCAAGCAAACCCATCATAAAGAAAATAATACCTGAAACAATACTCATCATTGCACCAACACTCACACCTTTATCGGCAACCAAAAACTGAATTCCCCAAAGAACACCTCCAAGAATTAAGAAAACAGAAATAGGTAAGAATATTTTCATTGGGTTAAAGAGAATTACGATACTTAGTATATGCCGAATGGTTTCAAAGGCCGTAATGGTAGATATTTTGCTTTTTCCTTCTGTTCTGGGTCTAATATTAATTGGTGTTTCCAGTACTTTTTTCTTTTTACTGATAAATACCATAGCTATAATATCGCAAAAAGCGTATCCGTCAGGACAAAGAGATATGTATTTTCTGGCTATTTGGGTTTCAAACATCTTTAAGCCGGAATTTATATCATAAATATTAAGCGGTAAAAGTATTTTCGCAATTGTTCTTATAATTCCCTTCCCAATAGCTCTATACCAGTTTTCTTTGTGACCCTTCCTACTTCCTACAACCATATCAGCATTTTGTTGTAGAAAAAAGTCGTACACACTCTTTATGTCTTTGGTATAATGCTGCCCATCTGCATCAATAGTAACCGCATATTTGGTAGTACAATTTCTGATTCCTGTTTTTACAGCACCGCCATATCCCATATTTACTTTATGATGAAGAACTTTAACTTGCGGGTGATTTACTCCATTTAGTACGTCAGCAGTATTATCAGAAGAACCATCATTAACAACAATTAACATACATTTATTTAACGTCACAAAATCAAGAAGCTCAGGCAAAAAGCTTTTAAGGCTTTCTTGCTCATTGTATGCAGGTATAATAATTGTTAAATCTTGCATTAATTTTATTTTTCCAGTAAGATATTATTCCGTAAATTTAGCTTAAAATTATAGTGACATACAAACATTGTTCAAGTTTATATGTTTTTATTATGAATAAATATTAATGGATACCACAACTTTAACTCTCACCGATAGCTTAAAACAGTTCTTTGGCTTTGACAAATTTAAAGGCCAACAGGAAGCCATTATCCAGAATTTACTGGATGGCAATGATTCTTTTGTGATTATGCCAACAGGTGGCGGAAAATCACTTTGCTACCAATTACCTGCTCTTATCAGCGAAGGAACCGCTATAGTAGTTTCTCCACTTATTGCTTTAATGAAAAACCAAGTAGATGCCATTAGAGGAGTTTCTACAGATGACGGAGTAGCCCATGTGCTCAACTCATCTCTTAATAAGACAGAAATAAAACAAGTACGTTCTGATATTACTTCAGGAAAAACCAAACTTTTATACGTTGCCCCTGAATCTTTAAATAAAGAAGAAAACGTTGAGTTTTTTAAGCAAATCAACATCTCTTTCTTTGCCATTGATGAAGCTCACTGTATTTCAGAGTGGGGACATGATTTCAGGCCCGAATACCGTAGGTTAAAACCCATCATTGAAGCCATTGATAATGTTCCTATTATTGCCTTAACTGCCACCGCCACACCTAAAGTTCAAGAAGACATTATGAAAAACTTAGGCATGGATTCAGGCGCCAAAGTTTTTATCGATTCATTTAATCGACCTAATCTTTACTACGAAATACGCCCAAAACGTAACGTAGAAAAGGAAATGATTAAGTTTATTAAACAACATCCTGGTAAATCGGGTATTGTTTATTGCTTAAGCCGTAAAAAAGTAGAAGAAATTGCTGAAATATTATCGGTAAACGGAATAAAGGCACTTCCTTATCATGCAGGTATGGATTCTAGCACAAGAGCCAAGCATCAAGACATGTTTTTAATGGAAGATGCTGATGTGATTGTGGCTACTATTGCTTTTGGTATGGGGATAGACAAACCTGACGTCAGGTTTGTTATTCATCACGATATTCCGAAAAGTTTAGAAAGTTATTATCAAGAAACGGGTAGAGCCGGAAGAGATGGCGGAGAAGGAAAATGTGTTGCCTTCTACAGCTATAAGGACATTGAAAAACTTGAAAAGTTTTTGCACGGTAAGCCTGTTGCAGAAGTAGAAATAGGAACTCAACTTATTCTTGAGATGGTTTCTTATGCGGAATCTGCTATTTGTAGAAGAAAGCAAATACTTCACTACTTTGGTGAACCGTTTAATGAAGAGCTTTGTATAGAGCAAGGTGGCTGCGACAACTGCTGTAATCCTAAAGAAAAATTTGAAGGACAAGATGATGTAAAAACAGTTCTGGAAGTCATCTTAGCTTTAAAAGAACAGTTTAAGTCAAAATATATTTCTGCATTTATTGCCGGAAAAATGATTCCTGACATCTCTACATTTAAACATGAAAACCATCCGTTAATGGGTATCGGTAAGGATGAAGACGGAAAAAAAGACGAACGCTACTTTGAAGCTGTTATAAGACAGTGCCTAATAGCAGGACTTATTCACAAAGAAGTAGAAAATTACGGAGTTTTAAAGGTTACCAAAAAAGGGAAAGAATTTATTGAGAATCCACATTCATTCATGTTGATTAAAGAACATGAGTACGAAGGTGATGATGATGACGATGCCATTATTTCAGGTGGTGGCGGTGGAGCTTTAGATGAAACGCTTTACAACATTTTAAAAGATTTACGTAAAAAAATTGCCAAACAAAAGGAGCTTCCCCCTTATGTAATTTTCTCAGACCCTTCTTTAGAGGAAATGTGTTTGCGTTATCCTATAAACATGGAAGAGCTGGTAAATATTGCTGGTGTTGGGCAAGGTAAAGCTGAAAAGTTTGGTGAGGAGTTTATTGAAGTAATTGCTAAGTACGTAGAAGAAAACGACATTGAGCGCCCTACCGATATGATCATGAAATCGGTGGTGAATAAGTCAGGGCTTAAAGTATATATCATACAAAGCATTGACAGAAAACTTACCATTGAAGACATTGCCAAAGCAAAAGGCAAAGAACCAATAGACATAATTGAGGAAATTGAACATATTGTTCATTCAGGTACTAAGGTAAATTTAGATTATTACATCAACGACTTAGTTGATGAGGAATACCAAGAAGAGGTGTTTGAGTATTTCGCAGAAACGGAAGAAGATGACATTGAAGCTGCTTTTGAAGAGTTTGAAGGAGCTTATACTGAAGAAGAAATGCGATTACTCAGAATCAAATTCTTATCGGAAATGGGTAACTAAATCATGTACAAAGTTTTTCTCTTTATTATTATCAGTTTTATCTCTTTTTCTTGTTTAAAGAAGAAATATACCGTTGACGCTTATATTTATTACACCCCTAACTGCTCCGCCATTAATGGTTATATCGTAATTCCAAGTTCTACTGATTCTATACGAGTATATAAACATAAAATAGATAGCGAATTTCAACAACCCAGACTACCCGTAAAAGTAGTTTATATAAAAGACAATAACCAAAATAATGTTCAGGAAGCAGGTTGTGCTATTGGCGAAGTCATTAAAATTAAAGAGATAGAAAAAAGATAAAACCTTTTTTGCTTGTATTCGAATAAGGCATTTCCTTTCTTTGCACACTTATTTTTCTGTTATGAAAGTCATTGAGCATATCAATAGTTCGAAAAAAACACTTTTTTCATTCGAAATTTTACCTCCCTTAAAAGGAAGTCAAATTCAATCTATTTATGACGGTATTGACCCATTGATTGAGTTTAAGCCGGCATTTATCAATGTTACTTATCATAGAGAAGAGTTTATGTACAAAAAAAGAGAGAAGGGCTTTTTAGAGAAAATATCCATTAAGAAAAGACCCGGAACAGTAGGGATTTGTGCCGCCATTATGAATAAATATCATATTGAAACCGTTCCCCATCTAATTTGTGGAGGCTTTTCTAAAGAAGAAACCGAAAACGCACTTATCGACCTCAACTTTTTAGGAATAAACAATGTACTTGCTCTAAGAGGTGATGCCATAAAAACAGAAGCTAATTTTGTGCCTGAGCCTGATGGAAACGAACATGCCGTTGATTTAGTAAAACAAGTAGTGGACTTGAATAACGGCAGATACTTAGATGAAGACATTAACAACCCTGCCCCTACTGATTTTTGTATTGGTGTAGCCGGCTATCCCGAAAAGCACTTTGAAGCACCCAACATGGAAAGCGACATGAAGTATTTAAAGCAAAAAATTGATGCCGGTGCTGAATACATCGTTACTCAATTGTTTTTTGATAATAAAAAGTATTTCGATTTTGTGGACTTATGTAGAAAACATGACATCAACGTTCCTATTATTCCGGGTTTAAAGCCATTAACACAAAAACGCCACTTACAGTTTTTACCTAAGTTCTTTAAAATAGACATTCCTGATGCGCTGGCTAAAGAGGTAGAAAAATGTAAAACCAACGAAGAAGCCACACAGATTGGTGTTGAGTGGAGTGCTATGCAAGCCAAAGAACTGGCTCAACATAACGTACCATGCATCCATTTTTACACCATGGGAAAATCTACTGCTGTCAAGAGTATTGCTAAAGAGGTTTTCTAATTAAATCCTTTTCGGGACGGGTTTTATATAAAAAAGAAAGGGATTATTTAATTTTCTTGCTTATGTTTGTTGCTCAAACACTTATGCTATGAAAACTAAAACTACTTTACTATTGAGTATAGTTCTATTCTCATTTTCTTCTTTTGCTCAAATTAATTTAACTAACGGGCTTATTGCCTATTTTCCTTTTACCGGAAATGCAGGAGACTCCAGCGGACTAAGTAATCATGGCGTACCAACCAATGGCGCTTCTTTAACTTCCGATAGATTTAATACTCCAAACAGTGCTTATGCTTTTGATGGAGTTGATGATTATATTAACATTCCTACTTATACTAATATGAGCCCGACTAATGCTGTTTCTATTGCAGCTTGGGTAAAAGGAACCACTACCGGAAAAAATGCCTATGTTTTCGATAGGCTTGAAATTAATGATGGATACGGACTAATGTTTACCAGCACAGGAAATCTAAGGCTTAGTATTAATGGTGGACAAGTGTGGGTAACTTCTACACAAGTTGTTGCAGATAATCAATGGCATCATGTGGCAGGAACGTATGATAGAAATAAAGGAGTTGCTAATATATATGTAGATGGCGTAATTGCAGGAACTGGTACGCTTAGCTCTTCCATAACATATACACCTGAGCCCAGAAATGGTATTGGCGGAACAGGGCAAATTGGAACTAACTCATTCTTTAATGGTTCTATTGATGAAGTAAGAATATACAATCGGGCTATTAATCTTTGTGAAATTGAAAAACTTGCAGACGTTCAATACAACCTCAGTGCAGGTTTAATTGGTCATTTTATGTTCTCAGGAAATTCTTCGGACTCTAGCGGACTGGGTAATCATGGAGTGCCAACCAATGGAGCTTCTTTAACTACTGACAGATTTAACACTCCAAACAGCGCCTATTATTTTGACGGAGTTGATGATTATATTAATATCCCTACTTACAACAATATGAGCCCGACTAATGCGGTTTCCATGGCAGCATGGGTAAAAGCTGATTCTGTGAACAATCTAAGATATATTTATGACAGAATTGAAATTAACGATGGATATGGATTGACGGTAACCGCTAATGGTAATTTAAGAATAACCATTAATGGCGGACAAGGTGCTGCTGTTTCCTCTCAAAAAATTACTGACGGACAATGGCATCATGTGGTAGGCACGTATGATAAAAATACTTCTCAACTTAAGGTATATATAGATTGTGTAGAAGACGGAAGTTCTACTCTTTCATCAAGCATTACTTATTCTCCTGAGCCTAGAAACGGCATTGGGGGACCGGGACAACCGGGTTATATGTATTATTTTAAAGGTTCAATAGATGATTTAAGAATTTATAACAGAGCTTTAACCGCTTGTGAAATTAACCAACTATGTAATACCTCTATTATTACATCCATTAATGAGCAAGTTGTTCCTTCTAACGAATTAACTATTTACCCTAATCCGGCTAACAATTATGTAAGTATTGATTTTAGTTCATTTACTGAAAAACCAAGTTATATTACCATTATTGATAGTAAAGGAGCCATAGTAAGTGAAATTAACATTAATAAAGAGAATAAAGTACAGCTTAACACTTCTGCTCTTACTAATGGTATTTATTTCATTAATGTAGTTGGTAATAGCTATTCTAATGCGGGTAGATTTGTTATTGCGAGATAATTTAGTCTTTCTATACACAATAAATTAGTTTCCATTAAGAACAAATAAGTCCTTATCTGAAAGATTTGGGTACATAAAACTTGAATTTAGGTTCACGTTGGTTGAAAATGAGTACCCAAAACTTAAAAATGGGTAGGCATTTGCTTGAAATGGGTTCACAAAACCCTAATGTGGGTTCCCATTTGTTGAAAATGGGTAGGCAAAACTTAAAAACGGGTACACATTTCTTTAGAATGGGTATGCAATTATGGCAGCTTACTACTCAAAATCCCTGAAAACAAGCCTTTTTATAACATTTTGACAAGAATTACCGTAAAATCAGCCTCTCTTCCCCATCAACTGCTTAATGTATTTCCCCATCATATCGAATTCAATGTTTACGGAATCAGTAAGCTGAATGTATTGGATGTTGGTATGCTCAAAGGTGTAAGGAATAATTGCCACCGAAAAGGCAGTTTCGGTAACATCAAATACGGTAAGGCTAATGCCGTTTAAACAGATAGAACCTTTTTCTACCAACAAACCTTCATGCTTTTGTTTCAGTTCAAATCGGTAAACGTAACTTCCGTCTTGGTTGGTAACATTTTGGCAAATAGCAGTAGTATCTACATGGCCTTGTACCATGTGTCCGTCCAGCCTGTCGCCCATTTTTAAGGCACGTTCCAGATTTACTTTATCGCCCACCTTCAATAAACCGATATTGCTTTTATCAAGAGTTTCTTTAATGGCTACTACCTCATGCTTATCGGCATCTACTTTGGTAACCGTAAGGCAAACGCCATTGTGTGCTACACTTTGGTCTATCTTAAATTCAGAAGAAATGCTTGACTGAACCTGTAATACAATGTTTTCTTGATTTTTGGTGATTTCTACTACTTCGCCTAATACCTCAACTATTCCTGTAAACATACTATTTTCCGCTTCCCTGTTTTCGAATTAATTGCACATTGCCTTTTATCGTTCTTGGCACAATGCCTTCCAGCAATATTTCATTTACGGTGCAAATGTAATAGTACACTCCATCAGAACATGGCTTATTGGTTTCGGTGTTTGTACCGTCCCAATTAATATCTTTATCTGTGGTAGAGAAAACTACATTTCCCCATCGGCTAAAAATAGTCAAATCAATAGAATCAATATATCGATAAGGGAAAGGAATAAAAAAATCATTTTTACCGTCATTACCCGGTGTAAAGACATTCGGTAACACATAGTACGGACAATTATCTACACAAACCGTATCTTTTATTACGCTTTCGTTTCCAAAAGAATCAATGGCCGTAACATAATAACAACCGGCTATACTTTCTAATGGTCCGTGCTGGTAAACGGTATCTACATCAGTAGAAGATGAGTAAATTACTTTAAACTCTCCTTCCTTACCAAAATGATGATACACTTTATAACTTACCACATCATCGGCACAGCTTAGGTTAGGATTATTCCAAAGTAAAAGATTAAACTGTTCCGAACAGCTATCCTCAATAGCTAAAGTAGGCGGGCAAGGTGCTTCCAAATCTTCAGGTGCCTTACACGTTTTTTGCGAACGATTAAGCAAAGGCTTAGTTGTTCCCGGAGTAAAATACTGCCCTTTACTTCTCACATAATAACAATAGTCTATTCCATTCGCCAGGCTATCATCTACATAAGATTTAGTGGTAACCGTAGCCAAGGAATCATAAACTCCCGTAGCAAAGTTTCTTCTATAAATAGTGTATTCACTATTCGCCCAGGGAACAGTTTCATTCCAGGAAAGCGTTAACTGATTGTCGGCAGGAGTAATGTTTAAGAAAATAGATTGCGCTACACTGGATTTTCCTACTAGTTGATATCCATTACCCGTGCTATAAAAATCAACCCGATATACATAATAGCTTTGTTCCGTATTTAGTAAGCTATCTACATAAGTAGTATCATTAATAGTAAGCGTAGAATCAATCAATGTAAAATTAGTAAAGCTATTTTCGGCTCTGTAAATTAAGTAATGATAAGGACCGGGATAAGCAATCGTGTCATGTTCGGTTGGTTTAGACCAGTTTACGTTTATCTTACCTAAAGTAGTACTTGTTGAATCCACATCTACATGAGTAATTAACGGAACATCTTTTTTAAGTGTATCACAAATTTCTACGGATGCAATGCTTTCGGCATTATCGGAAAAATAAGAAGTGACCATATAGCAATAAGCTGTTCCCGGAACCAAGCCTTTGCCATTATTATCATCTAAAAAGGAAGTAGTGTTAACACCGCTAATGGTTTTAATTAAAGAATAGCCTGTGTAAGCAGGAACTCCCGTTTCACAGTAAGCAGGATTGTATCCGTAATAATTAATTTTTCTGTAAATCTTATAGCCAATGGCATTGTTACAGGCTTTGTTCCAGGTAACATTAATGGCATTTCCCTGAGGAGTGGTTTGCAGGTTAGTCGGTGGTGGCGCAATCACAGTTATCTGCACGGTTTCTAAATCTACTAATACAGGAAAATTATCATCTTCTGCTTTGAAGTTAACTTGATAAGGTTGTTTCCTTACATGGTCGCAATTCGTTTCCCAATAAAATGTTCCCGTTACAGAGTTGGCATTAAATGTTGGCGGAAAGAAAATAGCAGGGCTATTCGTCAACACTAATGGACCACCATTAGCTGTTAATTTTAATTTATCCTGAGGGTCAGTTGGGTTTGAAGCATTAACATTAAAAATTAACGTATCATTGGCTATCACACAAATGTCGGCTATGTCTTGAATATCGGGTGGGTCATGCTGACAAATACCCACCGTAATTTGCATATCTCTTAATACGGTCCCTATTAACTTTCCATTTCTGTACTCACTAATTAAAATGGCAATGTTATACTCTCCTTGCTTTTTGGGAGAGTTCCAGATAAAGTCTCCGGTAACGGGATTTAAACTGATATTATTTCCCGGGCCGGGATTTACCTGATTAGGGTAAAGATACCCGGGAATAACCGCTCCATTATTTCCTCTGCAATCAACTAGTGAATAGGCAAGACTATCTCCATCAGCATCAAACGCACCGGGATTATGAATATAAATTTTATCTAAACAAGCATTATCAATAGGCGGATTTAAAAGCTGTGGAGAGTTATTATAACCCAATGTTAATGAAAAAGGGTCAATCAATAATTTTGATTCAATATAAAATGGAACATTTACCGAATTAGGAATGTTTTGGCTTCCGGCATTTCTGTTTGGATCCAATACTGAAATCGTATAAGAGCCGGGCCCCGGATAAACATGTTGTGATACATAAGTGTTTTTTTGAATAATAGACGATACCGAAGTTATGTTAGTTCTCTTAACTGTATCTAAGGTATTGTCTCCCCACACAACTTCCAACTCCGGCCTATCGGCAGGGCTGTTTGGGTCGGTATAAGTAATTACTGTAACTTCATATTTTAACCCTGAAATATGTCGGTAAGTAATTTCTCCCGCTCTGTTATGCGTAGCAAAGGAAACAGAAAATATTCCTAAAAACAGAAAAAATAATATGTGTTTTAGCCTTTTCAATTAAATCCAAAAAGTCAATAAAGATACGCAATTTTGTCCGACTTATTTTACTTGTACGTACTAATTCCTAAATATGTTAACTTTACGCTCCAATTAAAACGATGATGAACATAAATTATATTTCAAAACTAAGCAGTAATCACTCCATTATTATACTATGCGATAAACCCGAAGACGCTCAAAAAGTTTTATCACTAAGTAAAAAAGAAATCACCTATTTAAAAACAAAAAAAGGAAATTGCCAACTAATGAAAGAAGGTGTTTCCATTTTTGTGGAAGTGGTTGAGAAGAAAGACCAGGCTCATCTAACCGCTGAAGCATGGAGAAAGCAAGCTGCTAAAACCATTAATGCATTAAATGCTGATAAAGCAGTAGAGGCAGAATTAATCAGCACCTCTAAAGGAAAAGACAGCCTATTGAATTATTTGGAAGGAACTTTATTGGCAAACTATCAATTCTCAAAATATTTTACCGACAAAAAAAGAGCATACACCTTAAAAACAATTTCTGTAGTAGGGAAAATGGATGCCGCTCAAGAAGAAGTGATTAGAGTAGCCAATTCCACCTGTGTTTCCAGAGACCTAGTAAACGAGCCCGTATCTTATTTAAGCGCACCTCAACTTTCTGAGGAAATAAAAAAGATTGGAAAAAACTCAGGCTTTAAAGTTGAAGTGTTTGACAAAAAGAAAATAGAATCTTTAAAAATGGGCGGATTGCTTGCCGTTAATCAGGGAAGCATTGACCCTCCTACTTTTAATATTTTAGAGTGGAAACCCAAAAATGCCAAAAACAAAAAGCCGATTATCTTGGTTGGTAAAGGTGTTGTTTATGATACTGGCGGGCTAGACATTAAAACAGGCGGCAGCATGAAAACCATGAAATGCGATATGGCAGGTGCGGCAGCGGTAGTAGGAACCATAGATGCTATTGCTTCCAATAAACTTCCTGTTCATGTAATTGGTTTAATTCCTGCAACCGATAACCGTCCCGGAAAAAATGCTTATGCTGCGGGTGATGTCATAAAAATGCACAATGGCAAAACGGTAGAAGTATTAAACACCGATGCCGAAGGAAGAATGATTTTAGCAGACGCATTAAGTTATGCTCAAAAATACAAGCCACAATTAGTAATTGACTTAGCTACGTTAACAGGTGCTGCCGTAAGAGCAATTGGCACACACGGAGTAGTAGCTATGGGAACAGCAGATGAAAAAACAGTGGCAAAACTGAAAGCTTCAGGTAACGAAACCTATGAAAGAATTGCAGAAATGCCTTTCTGGGATGAGTATGGCGACCAACTAAAATCTACTATTGCAGACATTACCAACTTGGGTGGACCAACGGCAGGTGCTATTACAGCAGGTAAATTTTTACAACACTTTACCGATTACTCTTGGATACATTTAGACATTGCCGGACCTTCGTTTTTAGATAAAGCGGAAGCTTACCGAACAGTTGGCGGCACAGGCGTTGGCGTTAGATTATTATACCATTTTATTAAAACGAACTACGCTAAGTAGTTTTTAAAAAGTATTTTCAGATGAGTGAAGAAAAAATAAGAGTGGGAATTTCCGTTGGCGATGTAAACGGAATAGGAATGGAAATCATTATAAAATCATTGGCAGACAACTTAATTAATGAAATTTGTACGCCTATTGTTTATGGGTCTTCTAAGGTAGCTTCCTATCACAGAAAAGCCATCAATATGAATGACTTTAATTTTAATATTGTTAAGTCAGCCGAAGAAGCGCACCACAGAAAAAACAACCTAATCAGCATTTCTGATGAAGAAATAAAAATTGATTTAGGTCAACCTACCAATAATGCCGGAAGCTTTGCTTTTCAATCATTGGAAGCTGCTACACAAGATTTAATCGATAAAAAAATTGATGTATTGGTTACGGCACCTATCGACAAAAAAACCATTCAGTCTAAAGACTTTGAATTTCCGGGACATACAGAATATTTAGCATCAAAGTCAGGAGATAAAGACGAAGCGGTAATGTTGATGATTCACGACAACATAAAAGTGGCTGTAGTTACGGGACATATTCCGTTAAAAGATGTAGCTAAAAAGATTAATTCAGATGTCGTTTTCAAAAAAATTGCAGCCATTAACAGATGCTTAATTCAGGATTTTGCCATTGAAAAACCAAAAATTGCAGTACTGGGTTTAAACCCACATGCGGGTGATGGCGGACTTTTAGGAACAGAAGAAAAAGATGAATTGGAAAGAGCAATCCGTGAAGCAAAAAATTCCGGTATGGTGGTATTTGGCCCATATCCTGCTGACGGATTTTTCTCTTATGATGAATACACTAAGTTTGATGTAATACTAGCCATGTATCACGACCAAGGATTGATTCCATTTAAGTTGTTGGCAGAAGGCAGAGGTGTAAATTATACCGGGAACTTATCATTTATCAGAACAAGCCCTGCGCATGGCACGGCTTACAATATTGCCGGAAAAGGCGAAGCTGATGAAACTTCATTTCGAAATGCCATCTACGCTGCCTGTGATGCATTTAAAAACAGAAAAAATCATTTGGAAGCAATAGCAAACCCATTACCTGTTTCTAAAAAGGAGTAACGCTAAAATTACTAACTTTGCACACCATTAATTAGTAACCAATAACTCTAAACTTCATATAGCATGCAACTATATAACAGAATAGATAAAAAGGTACTGAGAGAAAAAGTTCTAAACAGTCCAAAAGAAAGAACGACTATTTCTTTTTACAAGTACCACCAAATTAAAAACCCTGATTTATTTAGAGATTACCTATTTATTCACTTTTCGGAAGTGGGTGTTTTAGGCAGAATTTATTTAGCCCATGAAGGCATTAACGCACAAATTTCTGTGCTCAATGAAAACCTTCACGAATTCAAACAAAAGCTAGACGACATCTCTTTTTTAAACGGAATTCGATTGAATTATGCCATTGATGACAATGGGAAATCATTCATCAAATTAGTTATAAAAGTGCGCCACAAAATTGTTGCGGACGGATTAAACGATAAAGAATTTGATGTAACTAATTGCGGGAAACACTTAAAAGCCGAAGAATTTAATGAACTTACTTCAAAAGAAGATACTATATTAATTGACATGCGTAATCATTACGAGTCAGAAGTAGGGCATTTTAAAGGCGCTATTTTACCCGATGTGGATTCGTTTAGAGAAGAATTACCTGTGGTAGAAGAAATCATTAAAGGAAAAGAAGATAAGCATATTGTCATGTATTGCACAGGTGGAATTCGTTGCGAAAAAGCCAGTGCTTATTTTAAACACAAAGGCTATCCAAATGTTTATCAGTTAGAAGGTGGCATAATAGAGTACGCCCGACAAGTAAAAAACAAAGGGCTTGAAAATAAATTTGTTGGAAAAAACTTTGTTTTTGATGAGCGATTAGGCGAAAGAATTTCTGAAGACGTTATTGCCTCATGCCATCAATGTGGAGAGCCTTGTGACGACCACACCAATTGTAAAAATGAAGGGTGCCACTTACTTTTTATTCAGTGTAAAAAGTGTGCTGAAAAATATGAAGGGTGCTGTTCGCAAGAGTGTAATGATATAATTAAATTACCTTTGGAAAAACAAAAAGAGTTGAGAAAAGGAATTGACAAAGGCCAAATGATATTTAAGAAAGGAAGAGCAGTAAAGCAGAGATATCAAATAAATTAAGATGGAAGATAGCACTACAATAAGAACAAAGGTTAAACAAATTTTTACTGAATTTTTAGAAAAACATCAGTACCGAAAAACACCTGAGCGCTTTGCTATCTTAGATGAAATTTATTCACGAAAAAGACATTTTGATGTAGAAAATCTTTACGTCATCATGAAAGAAAAAAAATACCGTGTAAGTAGGGCTACCATTTACAACACGCTAGATTTATTAATGGAATGTAGCTTGGTTACCAAACATCTTTTCAATGACAACACTTCCCAGTTTGAACAATCCTATGAATTTGGTCAGCATGACCATGCCATTTGTAAAAAATGTAGAGATGTAGTTGAATTTTGCGACCCAAGAATTCAGCATATTCAAAAAACGGTAGAAGAAATTTATGGATTTAAAGTACAATCTCACTCACTAAATTTTTTAGGGTATTGTAAAAAATGTCAGGACGCTATAAATAAAACCAGTCAAAACTAATGCTTGAATTCATCCACTGGACAGTAAATCCTGACTTAATTTCAGAACCACTTACCATAAGATGGTACGGTTTGTTGTTTGCTACAGGATTTTTTATCGGTTTTCAATTACTGAAATACACCTTACGAAAAGAAGGAGAATCTACCGAATGGACGGATAGTATATTAATTTATATGGTAATAGGAACAGTTGTAGGCGCCAGGCTCGGACATGTTTTCTTTTACGATTGGCCGTATTACAAAAATCACCTTAGCGAAATTCCAATGGTGTGGAAAGGCGGATTGGCTAGTCATGGAGGGGCAATAGGAATTATTTTGGCTATGTTTATTTTTTCAAAGTTTGTCATTAAAAAAAATGTATTGTGGATATTAGACAGGATTGTAATGCCAATTGCATTTGCAGGTATTTTAATTCGTTTAGGCAACTTAATGAATCACGAAATAGTGGGTAATCCTTCTAACCTTCCTTGGGCATTTATTTTTCATGGACATCCTACTTTTGAAAACCCTGATTTAATTCCAAGACATCCGGCTCAACTATATGAGGCCATATGTTATGTCATTAGCTTTTTAGCATTATTCTTCCTTATCTTTAAAAAGAATACTTTACAGAAAACAGGTGCTACATTTGGCTGGTTCCTAATACTCATTTTTACTTTTCGTTTTTTAATAGAGTTTGTAAAAGAAAATCAGGAAATGTACGACATGGCCATTCCATTAAATACAGGTCAGTTACTTAGTATTCCCTTTGTTTTACTGGGAATATACTTTGCCTTTATCAAAAAGTAATCTTCACTCATCTTAGCTTTACACTAATTCGTCTAATTTTTTGGACATATTAGGTATTTATACTTAGTTTTGATGTTTCTTTTTAAGTATAAATACCTATTTAATGATTAAGTATAAATACCTACTTTCTTTTTTTCTCTCCTTCTTTATAGGGTATATATATTCACAAACGGGACCGGGTGGTGTTGGCAATGCTTCAACCAATTTAATATGGGTCCGAGCTGACCGGGAATTAATCAATAATGGAACCAATGTAACTTCCTGGAATGATTTAAGTGGTAATGCTAATAATCCAACCGGAGTCAATCCTGGGTACAACTCTTCCGTAAGTGCTATTAATAATATGCCAACTGTTGATTTTTCTTCAGTAGGTCCATATCAAAACTTATTTAATGTCCCTAGCACCAATTTTACGGTAATATCAGTATTTGAAGGAATGAACCAAGCACTTATACCTATTTGGGGAACCGTTGGAACACATGGAGGTTATTGGCCTAATTATCAGAATAGGACACATGTTGCCCCTAACTGCACATGGGGTAGCGTTCCTACATTGCACCCCAATAACCAATGGGAAATTTCTACAGTAAGGCATTTACCTAATAGAACGGAAATTAGAACTGATGGTGTTCTAAGAGCTTCTGCAAACTCAGGATATTGCCCTAGCTGGTTAAACACGTTTAGCTTTGGAGGAAGTTCTACTTATGGTGGATATAGAGGAGATGTTGCAGAAATGTTCTATTTCAACGGGCAATTGAATGATGCCCAAATGTATATCATTGAAAATTATTTAAGTTCTAAGTATAATTTACCTATTTCTAATGACAGGTATGCTTACGAATCTACCGGGCATTATCATGATGTGTGTGGAATTTGGAAGCTATCCAATACTGTTAAACATGACGACTCACAAGGAAACACAATTTTAAGAATTAGAAGCATACTTGGCTTTGGGAACAATAAATCTATGTTTTGGGGGCATGACAATGCCTCTATGTGTAGCTCCACTAATGTTCCTCCTTCACTAAAATCTCGTGTTCAAAGAACATGGAGAGTTGACGATACCGGAAATTTAGGAAAAGTAACTGTCTCTTTTGATTTAAGTAGTTTGTATAGCGGAACTCCTCCAAACATCAAATTATTAGTAGATAACGATGGTAATTTCTCTAACGCCACTATAATAAACGCTAACTCAGTTGTAGGAAGTGTATTTACTTTTGATGCAGTTAATTTTAATGATGGTGATTATTTTACTTTCGGAACAGATAGCTTCTTTTTTGTAGGGGACGGTTCAGTTTCTACCACATGGATAGGAAACACCACCAATTGGAACACCGCTTCTAATTGGACAAATGGAGTTCCAAATTCATCTACAGATGCTATTATTCCGGGTGGACTAGCTAATTACCCCATTATTAATACTTCCGGATTGTTTACAAGAAACCTAAAGATTGAAGCAGGCGCATCTCTGGAAATTGCCGGAAATAACAACATTACACTTACCGGAAATTGGGAAAATCTGGGCACATTTATAGCAAACAATAGCACAGTAAACTTTATTAGCTCCTGTGGCGCTCAAAGAATAACAGCAAACAGCCTACAAGAGTTTTATCATTGGGGAGTAAATAATTTAGAGGGAGTGGAATTATTTGGTGCCGGTTTCAATCAAAAAGGAGTGCTAACTATAGATAATGGAACTGTAAGGTCAAATAATCTTTTAACCCTCATATCTGATGCGAACGGAACTGCGTCTATAGCAGAAATAAAGGGAAATGGCGACTTTACGGGAAGTATAGTAATGCAGCGATACATTGATGCCGGAGCGACCAACTGGCGCTTTTTATCCTCTCCTGTTTCGGGCGCAACCATCAATGACTGGCAAGATAATTTTATTACTTCAGGATATCTGGGTTCACTTTGGCCACTTTGGCCAACTCCTTTAAACCCATGGCCATCTATCTATACCTATAATGAAGCCATTAGTGGTTTGTGGAACAATGGTTATACCCCTGTACCATCTAACCTATTTCCTTTAGGTGTTGGAAAAGGTTTTTGGGTATGGTGTGGCGATACTATTACCGGCACACAACCATTTACAATTGATGTTGCCGGTCCAATAAATAAGTTTAACATTAATATTCCAGTAAGCTATACTAATTCAGGCTCAATAGCCGATGATGGCTGGAATATGATAGGAAACCCTTACCCTTCCACTATTGATTGGGATGATGCCACCTGGACAAAAGTAAGACTGGATAATGCCATTTATATTTGGGACCCGGATTTACAGCAATATCGCTCGTACGTTGCAGGAATTGGGAACAATGGCGGGTCTAAATTTATTGCTTCCTCTCAAGCATTTTGGGTAAAAGCAAATGCCGCTTCCCCTTCCCTTACTATTAGAGAAGGCGTAAAAGACAATACCGATATGTCTTTTGTAAAAATGGTTACGGCACAACCCTACAGAATTAACTTAACCAATACACTAAATAACTATACCGACCAGGTTACATTTGCTTTTAATGAACAAGCTACCACAAAATTTGAAGGAAGCTTTGATGCCCATAAAGTATTTGGGCCTAATAATTCCGTTCCTTCCATTTCAGCACTTTCTACCGACAACAAGGAACTTTCCGTACACGCTTTTAATCCCAAAAAGCCAACTTCTTTCCCTCTTGTTCTTACATTAAAACAAACAGGAAATTATGTGTTTGATTTTGACAACTTACCTGCTCTGGATGATATTGAATGTGTGTATTTAGAAGATAAACAAACCAACAAATTTATTGACCTGAAAGTAGCTAAAAACTATTCGTTCTCTTCTAACTTTGGAACCATAAATAATCGATTCTATATTCACTTTAGCGGAATTTCAGAAGTAGTGGTAATCAATTCTTCTTGTGAATACAGCAATGACGGAAAAGCTACTGTTTCGGCTATGGGAACAGGCCCTTGGACATACATCTGGAAAGATAATAGTGGAAAAATACTTAAAACATTTACCTCACCTAACTCTTCCGATTCTATTCTAAACCTTAAAGAGGGAAAATATAGTGTAGAAATTACCGGTAATGGCTTATGCGGTAAAACCACTAAAAACTTTACTATTCAGCCCAATAATGGAGTTATAGCTAAATTTCAATCTCCTATAAAAGTAAAACTATCTGATGGGGGAAAAGTAGATTTCATTAATCAATCTGTTAATGCAAGTACATATAACTGGAACTTTGGTGACGGTAATTCATCCAATCAACAAAGCCCTACCCATTACTATCTATCGCAAGGGGTATATAATGTAGCATTAACTGCAAGCAATCAAGACTGCCAATCTACCTTAAAACAACCTATTGAAGTAATAAATGATTTAACCGCTGTTTCTATTCAGAATATAACGTCAGAAATCAATCTTTTCCCTAACCCTGCAAAAAGAGGGGGAATGATTAATCTTTCGTTTGAAGAAGTTGTTTCTACGGCAAGTATTGAAATAATAGATATTAATGGAAAACAGGTATATCAATCCAACCATGAGGTTAGTGGCAATTCATTAAGCTTTTTACTTCCTGAAAACATTGCCGAAGGCAGCTATCAGGTAATCCTAAAAGCAGACACTCAATCAAAGAATTTCCGCTTACTGACAAAGTAGTTATTAACATTTTTTACCCAAGCTTATTAGGCTTATTTAGCCTCTACTTTTAGTATAAATATTATTGTATTTCAATCATTTATAAATAGGTTTCATTTCTGCCTAAAAAGTTATTAAACGATTTTCATCGGGCAGATATATAAATTTGTCGGGTAAAAAATTGACTTGAACCGAAGAATTTTATACTTTAGTGTCTGTTAATTTTAAAAGTGAGAGATATGTTAGAGTTTTCAAAACAAATACTTTTAAAAGTAAGTTTCGATAAGAGTTTATTCAAGAAAGAATTAATAAAAGCTAAGCGCTGGTTAAAGAGCGATGAACACATGTTATTTAAAGCATGGTGCTTGGCTACCTTTGTACAATATCAGGACGTAATTGTAGAGGTGTTTTCTTAATCTTTCAGAAACTCAATATTTCTTTTTAGTCCCGAAAATTTAGTACGCTTCACCGGAGAGTGTTTGAATAGCTCATTAAAGACCTCTGCTGTTAGCTCCTGCCATTCATTTTGTTTCATTCCCATTAACCGCTCCGAAGGATTAAACTTAGCCTCCTGATGTGGAGTTGAAAAACTA
>JAUHYR010000104.1 GCA_030426475.1 Bacteroidia bacterium | reverse complement strand
GGACTTTTCTCTTGTCCACTTAAATTCATCTTGCATAAAGCCAACCCATGGAGTTCCCATAGCTAATGAAGATGTTATTCCTGCAAAGAATAACAATCCGAACCAAAAGACTCCCGCCAGTACAGATAGTATAGGCCCCCAATTATCAAATAAGAATGGCATGGTCTGAAATGCCATACCGAAGCCCGCATTTTCTTTTACCCAATCCATTCCTAAGTAACCCGCAGCAATAGGAATTACAATCATTGAACCTAAAACCACTTCAACAAACTCATTGGTAAAACCAGCAGAAACCGCATTTAAAGCAATATCATCTTTTTCTTTTAGGTATGCTGCGTAACAATGTACCGTTCCCATACCCACAGAAAGTGTAAAGAATATTTGTCCGGCTGCTGCCATCCAAACGCTTGGGTTCCATAATGAATCGTAATTAGGCGTCCACAAAAAGTTAAACCCGTCCCATGCATTTGCATCAGGGTGTTCTAATGTAGCTCCGGTTGTTCCTAAAGTTAAACTACGTATTGCTAAAAAAGCTCCGAATATAAGTAGTAGAGGAACTCCAATTTTCGCAACTCGCTCAATTCCTTTAAGTCCTTTTGAAAGAATGAAAGTATTCAACACTAAGCAAAGAACAAAAAAGATAACCGCCTCATAAGGAATACCTGTTGTTGATTTACCTATAGTGACATAATCATTAAAAAACTGAGCCACATCTCCTTGTCCCATGCCTTGAAATGTACCAACCAAAGAATGGTAAACATAACTCATTGTCCAAGATTCTATATAACAATAGTAAGCAGCTACGGCTAAGTTGGTAAAAATTCCAAAAACACCAATGTATTTCCAAATTCTACCCTTTGCCATAGTATCTAATATATATGGCGTTGAATGATTTCCGAATTTTCCTCCAAAACGACCCATAGACCACTCTATCCATAAAAGTGGAATACCCATCAGAAGAAAACAAACAATATAAGGTATTATAAACGCTCCACCACCATTATTAACTGCCTGAACAGGAAACCGTAAAAAATTCCCTAAACCCACTGCATTTCCCGCCATTGCTAATATTAAACCTACTCTGGTACCCCAAGCTTCTGTTTTAGCCATAAATCTATTTTTTGGTTAGAATTGGTGCTAATGTAAATAATTTTTAATGACTAGAAATTATATGGAATTAATTAACAAACTGCTTTCATATAACAATACCCTCTGTAAAAAGTCATGTTAATAATTATTTTTATACTTTTTTACACATTACCCCCTAAAAAAACATACCTTTGTCAAAATTTTTATAAAAATATCAAAATAACCCCCTAAAATAATATACCTAAATGAAAAATTTACGTTTTACCGCTCTTGAGGAAGTAATGAAAAGAAACCCAAAAGCTCCTGAGCAACCTATTGGAAAAGTTTCTGATTATTATGGTTCTTATGTTTTTAATCAAAAAACCATGAGAGAATGCCTAACTGAAGATTCTTACATAAGTGTAATGGAAGCTATTGAGTTAGGAAAAAGAATTGACAGAAAAATAGCCGATCAGGTAGCTAGTTCAATGAAAGATTGGGCCTTATCAAAAGGAGCTACTCACTATACTCACTGGTTCCAGCCACTAACAGGAACAACAGCGGAAAAACATGATGCATTTTTTCAACCAATAGCAGAAGGCAGAGCTATTGAAACTTTTGAAGGAAGCCTTTTAGTTCAGCAAGAACCTGATGCATCTTCTTTTCCAAATGGCGGAATAAGAAACACTTTTGAAGCCAGAGGATATACCGCATGGGATCCAACTTCTCCGGCATTTATCATTGGTAAAACTCTTTGTATTCCCACTATTTTTATTGCCTACACAGGAGAAGCGCTAGACTTCAAAACACCTTTACTAAAAGCACTTTCAGCAATTGATAAAGCAGCTACAGATGTTTGTCAATATTTTGATAAAGAAGTAACTAAAGTAAATGCAACCTTAGGCTGGGAACAAGAGTACTTTTTAGTGGATGTAGCTCTTTACAACCTAAGACCAGACTTAATGCTAACAGGAAGAGCTCTTGTTGGTCATTCGCCTGCTAAAGGACAACAATTAGACGACCATTATTTTGGATCAATTCCTGACAGAATAAATGCATTTATGAAGGATTTTGAATATGAATCGTTGAAATTGGGAATTCCTGTCAGAACAAGACATAATGAAGTGGCACCTAATCAGTTTGAATGTGCTCCTATGTTTGAAGAAGCTAATCTTGCAAACGACCATAATCTATTGTTAATGGATATTATGGAAAAAACCGCAAGAAAACACAACTTTAGAGTTTTACTTCACGAAAAACCTTTTCCGGGATTAAATGGTTCGGGAAAACACAACAACTGGGCATTATCTACTAATACAGGTGTAAACCTTTTGGCTCCGGGAAAAAACCCAAAATCAAACTTACAATTCTTAACATTCTTTATTAACACGATAAAAGCCATTCATGACAATGCAGATTTATTAAGAGCCAGCATTGCATCTGCCGGAAACGACCATAGACTTGGTGCCAATGAAGCACCACCGGCAATTATTTCAACATTTATCGGATCGCAGTTAACTGAAATACTTGATAAACTTGAGAAAAATGTAAAAGCAGGGAAAATGACACCTCAAGCAAAAACAGAACTAAAGCTTGACATTGGCCGGATTCCTCAGGTATTATTAGACAATACAGACCGAAACAGAACATCTCCTTTTGCCTTTACCGGAAATAAATTTGAATTTAGAGCTGTTGGATCAAGCGCAAATTGTGGTTCAGCTATGATTGCCATCAACACTATTGTAACCCATCAGCTAATTCAATTTAAAAAAGACGTTGATGTCATGATAAACAAAGGCATCAAAAAAGATGAAGCCATCCTTAAAGTTCTTCAAAGATTAATAGTAGAATCAAAGAAAATAAGATTTGAAGGAAACGGTTATGGCGAAGAGTGGAAAAAAGAAGCAAAAAAGAGAGGATTATCTAACATCCCGGATACTCCAAGAGCGCTTGATGTAATGGTAGATAAAAACATTGTAAAAATGTTTGAAGACCTTGGAATTTTAACCAAAAGAGAGCTACATGCAAGACATGAAATAGAATTAGAAAGCTACACTCTCAAACTTCAAATAGAATCAAGGGTTTTAAGTGAAATGGTTAAAAACTACATTTTACCTTCAGCCATCAACTACCAAAATGTATTACTTCAGAATTTAGAAGGAATTAAAAATACTTTTGGAGCAAATGAAATCAAAAAATCAGCAGTTTATGGACTAGCAAAAGAAATTGGTACTCACATAAACGCTATCAATGATTTAGCTACAGAAATGCTCGAAGCAAGAAAAAAAGCCAACAATACAGATGGAGCAAAAGAAAAAGCCATAGCATACTGCGATAAGGTAAAACCGTATTTCGAAAAAATAAAGTACCATTCAGATAAAATAGAGACTCTAATTGATGACGAAAAATGGAGCTTACCAAAATTAAGAGAAATCCTGTTCACTAGATAAATTAATCGTTAAAAATCAAATCTTTATCCCTGCTAATTATCCATTAGTAGGGATTTTTTTTTCTTTTTTTTGGCGCAGAATAAAAAGAGTTTTATCTTAGCGACTTTCTAAAACTATAAAACTACTTGTATGAAGTTAAATAAAGTTGTTGTTGCATTAGTAGCTGGCTTAATATTTTCAGTGAATTTAGTAGCTCAAAAAGACTTTAAAAATGAAGCAGATATTGCCTTTAACAGAGGTATGTATTTTTTAGCTAATGAATTATATACTAAAGCTTACGCAAAAGAGAAAAAGCCTGCTGTAAAAGCAGAAATTTTATTTAAAAGAGGGGAATGCTATCGTCTTACGGAAAACCCAAAAGATGCTGAAGTTTGGTATGATAAGGCTATAAAAGCCAAATGCGATATTCCTGAGGTATACCTTTACTTAGCTCATTCACAAAAGCTAAATGGTAAATATGCCGAAGCAAAAGACAATTACCAAGCCTTTTTAGAAAGAAAAAATGGAGACCCTAGAGGGAAAGCTGGAATTGAGTCTTGTGAAAAAGCCCTTGAATGGAAAGAAAACCCTACAAGACACGTAGTAACTCCTATGCCGCTATTAAATTCTGAGCAATATGACTTCTCTCCTGTATTTGCAGATAAAAGAAATGATCAAATTTATTTTACCTCTACAAGAGAAGGTTCTACAGGTAGTACAACTCACGAAGGAACCGGACAAGCATTTGCTGACATTTATACATCTAAAAGAGATAAAACAGGAAAATGGAGTGAGCCTACTTTATTAAACGAAGCGGTAAACTCTGAAGCTGAAGAAGGTTCTTCATGTTTAAACACAAGAAAAAACCTAATGTACTTTACCAGATGTGGATACGACAGTAAAAAAGGACATTATGGTTGTCAGATATACGAAGCAAAAAAACAAGGTCAGAATTATGCAGAGCCAACATTAGTGGTTATTCCAAATGCAAACGATACTAATACTGTTGGTCACCCTGCTATTTCAAATGACGACAATACTATTGTATTTGCTTCTGATATGACCGGAACCGGACACCAAGGCGGTAAAGACCTTTGGTATATCACTTATGACAAAAAAGCTAAATCATGGTCTGAGCCTGTTAACCTAGGTCCCGGAATTAACACACCCGGTGATGAAATGTTCCCTTACATACATGATGTTACCGGAGATTTATACTTTGCCTCTAACGGACATATTGGTATGGGTGGGTTAGATATTTTTAAATCAAAGAATAAAGGCACTAACCAATGGGAAAACCCAGAAAACCTTAAATCACCTATCAATTCTGAAGCCAATGACTTTGGAATTATCTATGATGGTGAAGAGGATAAAGGATTTTTTACATCTAACCGTGAAGGCGGTAAAGGTGGTGATGATATTTGGGAATTTTATATGCCACCGGTATTATTTGCTTTAGAAGGTGTGGTAAAAGACTTAGAAACTCAAAAAGTAATTGAAGGCGCAAAGGTTTCACTAGTAGGAACTGATGGCTCAACCTATGAAGTTACTACCGATGTTAATGGATATTTCAATTTCGAAGAAAACGGAAACGAAAGAATTATTAAAGCAAACACATCTTATGCTTTAGTAGTTAGTAAAGATAAATACTTAAACGCTAAAGGTAAAGAGTCAACAGTTGGTTATGAAGATTCTAAAATATTCGCTCACGAATACGAGCTTCAACCAATTACCGAAAAACCAATTGAATTGCCTGAAATTTTATACGAATACAACAAAGCAGATCTATTGCCACAGTCTAAAGACTCGTTAAATTTCTTATATCAAGTATTAATTGATAATCCGAACTTAACTATTGCTCTATACTCTAATACTGACTTTAGAGGTGGTGATGCATACAACCAAAAACTTTCTCAAAGAAGAGCACAAGCTTGTGTGGATTACTTAGTGAAAGAAAAAGGAATTCCTGCTGATAGAATTAAAGCAGTCGGTAATGGAGAAAGAGTTCCAAGAGAACTTAAAAGAGATATGATGGGTTTCAAAAAAGGAACTGTTTTATCTGAAACTTATATCAAAGGTTTAAAAGATAAAAAACAAATTGAGGATGCACACCAGTTAAACAGAAGAACAGAGTTCTCTGTAACTGGTACTGATTACGTTCCAAAAGCAAATTAGATAACCAACATAGTTAAAACCATCTGCCTTAGGCAGATGGTTTTTTTATTGCTAAAAATGAAAGATAGATACGCACAAAGAGGAGTTTCCGCTGAAAAAGAAGAAGTTCATAAGGCGATTAAAAATGTAGATAAAGGACTTTTTCCTAAAGCATTTTGCAAAGTAGTTCCCGATTACGTTACCGGAAGTAATGAGCATTGTATAATTATGCATGCTGACGGTGCGGGCACAAAATCATCCTTAGCTTATGCTTACTGGAAAGAAACAGGAGACTTATCTGTTTGGAAAGGCATTGCTCAAGATGCTCTGGTAATGAATATTGATGATTTAATTTGTGTAGGTGCCACCGATAATATTTTACTTTCATCAACTATCGGTAGAAATAAACAACTAGTACCCGGAGAAGTTATTTCAGCAATTATTAACGGAACAGAAGAGCTTTTATCTCAATTCAGAGAATGGGGTATAGATATTCATTCAACAGGTGGAGAAACTGCGGATGTGGGTGATTTGGTTCGCACCATTATTGTTGACTCTACGGTAACTGCCAGAATGGAAAGAAATAAAGTAATTTCACTTGATAATATTGAAGATGACGATGTAATTGTAGGTTTAGCCTCTTTCGGGCAAGCTAGCTATGAAACTGAATACAATGGAGGAATGGGAAGCAACGGACTTACTTCTGCAAGACATGATGTCTTTAATAAAGAAGTTGCGAAAAAATATCCTGAAACATTTGATGCCAATATTCCTGATAATTTAACTTATTCGGGAAAATATAACCTAACGGATAATATTGAAGGAGTGCCTGTAAATATTGGAAAATTAGTCCTCTCTCCTACCAGAACTTATGCGCCTATCATTAAAAAAGTGCTTGATAAAATGGGTGAAAATATTCATGGTATCGTTCATTGTAGTGGTGGAGCACAAACTAAAATTTTACATTTTGTAGATAATTTACATATCATTAAAGACAATCTATTTGAAACTCCTCCTCTCTTCAAAATTATTCAGGAAGAATCAAAAACACCATGGAAAGAAATGTATAAAGTCTTTAACATGGGACACAGAATGGAACTTTATGTAAAAGAAGAGTTCGCAAACGAAATTATCGAAATCTCTAAATCTTTTAATGTAAATGCCAAAATTGTTGGAAGAGTGGAGAAACATGAAGGTAAAAAACTGACCATAAAATCACCTAACGGGACATTTGAATACTAATGAGTTCTATTTTAGACAAATTACAGGCCATCAAAATTAGATGGGAAGAGGTGGAGAAACTTATAGTTGATCCCGAAATTATAGCTGACATGGAACGCTATGTCAAACTCAACAAAGAATATAAAGACTTAAAAGAAATTGTTACCGTTTACGATGAATACAAAAACGTAATCGACAATATTGCTTCTTCTAAACAAATTCTTGAAACAGAAAAGGATAAAGATTTTAGAGAAATGGCTAAGTTAGAGCTTGAATCTTTGGAAGAACGTAAAGAAAAGTTGGATGAAGAAATCAAGTTTCTTTTAATCCCAAAAGACCCTGAAGATACCAAAGATGTAATTGTAGAAATTAGAGCAGGAACCGGTGGTGACGAAGCTTCCATTTTTGTGGGAGATTTATACAGAATGTACTCTAATTACATTAATGATAAAGGTTGGACACTAGAATTAATTAATTCAAACGAAGGGACTTCAGGAGGATTTAAAGAAATTAGTTTTAGTGTTTCGGGAGAAGAAGTTTATGGCACTTTAAAATACGAATCAGGCGTCCACCGAGTACAAAGAGTTCCAAAAACCGAAACACAAGGAAGAGTTCATACATCAGCTGTTACCGTTGCCGTTTTACCTGAAGCAGAAGAAGTAGATGTAGATTTGAACATGGCAGATGTAAGAAGAGATACTTTTAGAGCATCCGGAGCAGGTGGACAGCACGTTAACAAAACAGAATCGGCCATTCGATTAACTCATATTCCAACAGGAATTGTGGTGGAATGTCAAGACGGTCGTTCACAACATAAAAATTATGATAAAGCACTAAAAGTTCTTCGTTCAAGATTATATGAAGTGGAGCTGGAAAAAATAATGGCAGAAAGAGCAAGTCAACGAAAAACACTAGTTTCAAGCGGTGACCGTTCTGCAAAAATAAGAACCTATAATTATCCTCAGGGAAGAGTAACAGACCACAGAATTAATTTAACGCTATATAATCTTGATGCAATTGTAAACGGAGACATTCAAGACATTTTAGATGCCTTAAAAATGGCCGAAAATGCTGAAAAACTAAAAGCAGGATAAAATGACAAGAGCAGAATTAATAGAACAAATAAAAATTAAAAAGTCGTTTTTATGCGTTGGTTTAGATACTGACATCAATAAAATTCCTAAACATCTTTTAGATACTGATGACCCAGTTTTTGAATTTAACAAAGCCATTATAGATGCCACTTTACCCTATGCAGTTTCGTATAAATTAAATCTTGCTTTTTATGAGAGTATGGGAGTACAAGGCTGGGAAAGCTTAGAAAAAACAGTAAAATATTTACCAAAAGAAGTTTTTAAAATTGCAGATGCAAAAAGAGGTGATATAGGCAATACAGCTGAAATGTATGCAAAAGCCTTTTTTGAAAATATGACGTTTAATGCTGTTACAGTATCGCCATACATGGGAAGAGATGCCATTCTACCATTTTTAAAACATTACAATAAATGGGTGATTACTCTTGCACTTACTTCTAACAAAGGTGCGGAAGATTTTGAGTTTATGACAGAAAATGGTCAAACCCTTTACCAAAGTGTAATACAAAAATCATTAGAATGGGGTAACGATGAAAACACCATGTTTGTAGTAGGCGCCACCCGTCCGGAATACTTTAAAGAAGTTAGAAACATTGCTCCGACAGCCTTTTTATTAGTCCCAGGTGTAGGCGCACAAGGCGGTACTGTGGCCGATGTTTGTCAATATGGATTGAATGATGATATTGGTTTACTCATCAACTCCAGCAGAGGTATTATCTACGCTTCTAATGAAAAAGATTTTGCTGAAAAAGCAAAAGAAGCTGCACAAACGCTGCAAAGAGAAATGGCCGGATTTGTAAAATAATACACCTCCAGCCCCATTTTTTATTTTTCTGAAACTTGATTTAAGTAAGCGTTTTCGTTAGTAGCAACTTCCAGTTGTATTTGAGAAAGCTGATGCAATAAAACAGAAACTACCGTATTTTTTAATTGCAATTTTTCCACCGCTATTAATCTTTCCTTTTGTTCAGGCGATATACTGCTTACTTTGCTGTTATATTTGTTTATATCATCCATTAATTCCGCTAGAGAAAA
>JAUHYR010000103.1 GCA_030426475.1 Bacteroidia bacterium | reverse complement strand
GCTTCCACTGCTTTTCATTATGGTTTTGTTATTCCACATCACCCCTATCTGGCACATTTAACACAAGGACACACGAATGGTTATGAAATTAATGTTGGCTACAGAACAAATGGAACAAAAAACTGGCATCAAGAATATTTACAGCCTTATTTTGGAGTAGGATATCTCTTTTTTGATTTAAAAAATCCCAAGTATTTAGGAACCGGGCATGCTTTGTACCCTTATATCTATTTACCTATTACAAGAAATAAAAATTTTAGATGGAGCTTTAAGCTTGCTTACGGCATTGGCTACCTTACTAAGCATTTTGACATAGAAGAAAATTATAAAAACCTAGCAATTGGCTCAGGAGTTAATGCTTTTATTCACATCAATAATTTTATAGATTTTAAAATCTCAGAAAGACTTAGAGGAAATACAGGTTTTTCTTTCAGTCATTTCTCTAATGGTGCGTTTAAAGTTCCTAACTTAGGCATCAATATTCCGTCTTTAAACCTAGGCATTGTTTACAGAATAAATGAGCATACTATTCAAGTTAATGACAGCATCTATAGATATAGTTATGACAGAAAATTCCAACATAAGCTTTTGCTTGCAGGAGCTATTAAAGAAATTTCACCTGTTCAAGGTCCAAAATATATGGTGGGCACAATTGGTTATTCTCTTTATAAAAGGGTGAGTTTTAAAAGTGCTTTAAACACCGGACTTGACATTATGTATGATTCTTCCATTCCTGTTAAGTTTGACAGAGACTCCATTAGTTATAGCTCCGATTTTGAAGCTACCAGAGTTGGAGTAAATTTTGGTTACAATTTAGAAATTGGAAATCTTACTTTACTATTTCAACCGGGAGTTTATTTAGTAAGTAAGTATAAAGACCAAGGAGTGATTTATGGCAGATATGGTTTTGCATATCACATTAATAAAACAATAGGAATTGGTCTAAATGTAAAAACACATTTTTTTGTAGCTGACTACTTTGAAGTAGCCACATTCATTAAACTAAAATGATTCGTAAAATCACATACCTGTTTATTTGTTTAACTATCCTCTCTTTTTGTGGATGTAAAAAAAGTAAATGCTTTAAATCTACCGGAAAGGAAGTGGAATATGAACAAGAATTAGGTTATTTCAACGAATTAGAATTGTATGATAAAATAAATATTATTCTTTTTCAGGATACTATTGAAAAAGCTATTATCAGAGGCGGTGCCAACTTGGTTAGCTTTGTTTCACTACAAATTAACGATGGAAGATTAATTGTAAAGGATGATAATAAATGTAATTATTTGCGAACCTACAAAAGGCAGTTGGAGGTGGAAATACATTACACTGATTTGAATTATATCTATTATGAAAGCTCAGGAATTGTTTCTACAAAAAACGCTATACAAGCCAATATTTTAAAGATAGAAAGTGTAGATGGCTCACAAGAACTCAATTTAGAGATTGAGGTAGACTCACTTGAATTACAGTTTGGTGTTGGCCCGGGAGATATCAATCTATCAGGATATTCAAATTACTCATATTGCTTCCTTGCAGGAAACGGAATGATTAATTGTGCAAACTTAGATAGTAAACGATTTTATGTAAACAATAGTGGAACAGGTGATATTACTATAAACGCCAGTGAAGCCATTGGAGTAGAACTTTATCATCTAGGAGATGTAAAATACCTTGGCAATCCAATTATTGAATACGAAAAGGTTACAGGAAAAGGTGAGTTTGGTAAAAAGTAAATTATTTCAAATACCTAAAATCCTGATTATTCTTAATATTTAAAAGCGAATTGTAAATCAACTTAATTACACTTTCTACGTCTTCTTTATGTACCATTTCCACAGTTGTATGCATATAACGCAGCGGTAAAGAAATTAAAGCAGAAGCCACACCGCCTGTTGCATAAGCAAATGCATCTGTATCTGTTCCGGTAAATCTACTTGCGGCAGCTCTTTGGAAAGGTATTTTATTTTTCTCTGCAGTTGTTATAATTAAATCTAATAAGTTATTTTGAACAGCAGGGCCATAAGTCAATACAGGGCCTTTTCCTGAATGAAAATCTCCTTGATCAATCTTGTCAATCATAGGTGTTTGTGTATCATGGCAAACATCAGTTACAATTGCAACATTTGGCTTAATAGTTTGCACTATCATCTCCGCTCCTCTTAACCCAACTTCTTCCTGCACTGAGTTAGTAACATATAAACCAAAAGGCAATTTAACTTTGTTCTTTTTGATTAATCTGGCAACTTCTGCAATCATGAAACCACCTATTCTATTATCTAAAGCTCTCCCAACATAATATCGGTCATTCAATACCATGAATTCATCTTTGTAAGTGATTACACAGCCAACATGAATTCCAAGTTTTTCAACTTCTTCTTTGGATGTACAACCGCAATCTAAAAAGATGTTGTCCATTTCAGGTGCTTTTTCCTTACCTGCTTTTCTTGTGTGAATTGCCGGCCAGCCAAATACTGCCGTAATAGTTCCTCTTTTAGTATGAATATTCACTCGTTTTGAAGGAGCAATTTGATGGTCAGAACCACCGTTTCTTCTAACATATATTAAACCCTTGTCTGTAATATAGTGTACAAACCAAGAAATTTCATCTGCATGAGCTTCAATAACAACTTTGTATTTTGCCTTAGGGTTAATTACACCTACCACAGAACCATAGGTATCTACAATATGCTCATCTATATATGGCTTTATATAATCTAACCAAAGCTTTTGTCCTTTAGACTCAAAGCCTGTCGGACTAGGGTTATTAATATATTTTTCTAAAAATGTTAAAGATTCTCTAGTAAGAATAGATTTAGATTCAGTCTTTTTTGCCATGAGTATTAAAGTTTGGATGCCAAAAATAGAAAAACGAAGCTGAATAAAAAGATAGCAACAGTTAAAAGAAGTGAAATTATTGAACTTCTAAGCTTGTATCTCTTTTCACATACTTTAGGGTAAGTAGGTTTGTAGGATTAACCCCTAAGTCATAAATATTTTTCTTGGTAAACCTAACTACTTGATCATAATAAAGTGGAACAATTGGAGCTTCTTCAATTAGTATTTTATCTAATTCCTTATACATTTCATACCTTGCAGAATCATTTTGCTCTTTAATGGCACTTTCTAGCATTACATCATATTTATAGCTTTTAAAATGAGTATAATTTGAGCCTTTAGGGGAAAAGTTTTTACTATAAAAAAGAGACAAATAATTTTCGGCACTTGGATAATCTGCAATCCAGGATTTTCTAAAAAAGGATACTTGTGATTTAGCCACTAACTCTTTATGAATGGCAGGAGGATTTACATCTAACTCTATTTTAATTCCAACATCATTTAATTGACTTTGAATAAACTCACATAAGTCTAAGTATTGCCCTGTAGTACTTAATTTAATAACAGGCAATCCTTTACCGTTTGGAAAACCTGCCTCCGCCAACAATTGTTTAGCTTTTTCTGGGTCATACTTATAACCTATCACTTTTTCTTCATCATAAGAAGGCATACCTTTAGGAACAAAACCTGAAAGTGCGGGAGTTCCCATACTATTTCTCATGTATTTAACCATACTTGCTCTATCAAACCCATAATTAATTGCTTGACGAACTTGTTTAATTTGAATAGGGTTGTCTTTAAATTCCTCAATATCTTTATCTACCATAAAACCTAGGTATTCAGTATTTAAATAAGGTATTGACAAAAGAGTGATTTTATCTTTATACTCTTCCAGTAAATTTCCTTGCTTATCTAAAATTTGATTTCTGTACTCTCCATTTAAGCCATTTAACATATCCAAGCCCCCTTTCAAAAATTCATGAAAAGCAATTTCTTCATCTTTTATAAATAAGACATTCACCGCATCAGCATAAGGTAATTTATTTCCGTTAACATCTGATTCAAAATAGTTGGGGTTTTTCAGCATAATTAATTTTCCACCTTCAACCCACTCTTTAAAAACAAAAGGACCTGTTCCAATAGGATTTCTCCTAAAGTCAGAACCATAGTGTTCAATAATTTCATTAGGAACTACAGAAAAATATTGCATGGTAAGCATACCCAAAAAAGGTGAAAACGGAGACTTCAAAAACACTTTAAATGTTGAATCATTTTCAGCCTTAAATCCAATACCATCCGATTCTTCACTATCATCCAATAATTTAACAATCCATTGTGCTCCCGTTGAAGCAGTCTTTGGGTCAATTATTCTAAAAAAAGAATAAAAGAAGTCTTGTGCATTTACCTTTCTTCCTTTACCATTAGGAAACATTTCATGGTCATGAAAATACACATCGTTACGTAAATGAAAAGTATAAACTCTGCCATCTTCAGAAATTTCCCAGCTTTTAGCAATGCAAGGCTGAACTCTTAGTTCATCATTCATTTGCACCAAACCATTAAAAATTTGATTAACAGCTCTTATATTTTCCAAGCTGGAACAAAAAGCCGGGTCTAAAGAGGTAATACCTGCAGGCTCGTTATAAGTAAAAATAAATTTATCGGAATGTTTGTGCTTTTTTTCTGCCGAACAACCAAATAACAGCCAAAGCAAAACCAATAACAACCCAGTGCGTCTCATAATCATCAATATTTTCCGAAATATCCGAAATATCTATTTCGAATAAACATTACTAAAAAAGCCTTTGTCAACAGTTTTTTTAACAGTTAAACAACCATGTTACTGTTAATAATCTTAACTTTGCAGCCATGAATCCTTACAAAAGAGTTGCATTTCATACGTTAGGTTGTAAGCTAAATTTTTCAGAAACATCTTCGGTTGCAAGAATGTTTGAAGAACAAGGTTTTGCAAGGGTTGAACTTTCAGATTCACCGGATGTGGTTGTAATCAATACCTGTTCTGTTACTGACAATGCTGATAAAAAATGTCGGCAGTTGGTTAACAAAACTCTCAAGCATAATCCAAAAGCATTTATTGCAGTTATGGGATGTTACGCACAGCTTAAGCCCGAAGAAATTGCCTCAATTCAAGGAGTAGATATTGTTCTTGGCGCTGCTGATAAATTTAAGTTACTTGAACACCTTGAAACATTTGACAAGAAAAATAAAACAGAAATTTTTCATTCTGAAATAAAGGACGTAAAAGAATTTATTCCGGGATACTCCAAAGGAGACAGAACCCGTTCTTTTCTTAAAGTTCAAGATGGCTGCGACTATTTTTGCTCTTTCTGCACAATTCCTTTAGCAAGAGGGAGAAGCAGAAGCAACTCCATTGCAGAAACATTAAAAGTTGCTAATGAAGTTGCAAAAACCAATGTTAAAGAAGTCGTTTTAACAGGAGTTAATATTGGAGATTTTGGGAAAGGCACTAATGAAACTTTTTTAGATTTAATAAAAGAATTAGACAAAGTAGAAGGAATTGAGCGTTTTAGAATTTCATCTATTGAGCCTAATTTATTGAATGATGAAATAATTGAATTTGTTGCCAACTCAAAAAAATTTGTTCCACATTTTCATATTCCCCTTCAATCAGGAAGTGACACCATTCTCGAAAAAATGAGAAGGCGTTATAAGTCTGATTTATACAAAAACAGAATTGAAAAGATAAAAGAACTGATTCCTAATTGTTGCATTGGAGTTGATGTAATAGTCGGATTTCCAGGAGAAACAGAAGAAGAGTTTTTAAAAACATATAACTTCTTAAACGAACTAGATATATCTTACCTGCATGTATTCCCATATTCTGAAAGAGATAATACTACTGCTGTGAGAATTCAAGAAGATATAGTACCAATGCACTTGAGAAGTGAAAGAAGTAAAATGTTACACATACTATCTCATAAAAAGAAAAATCATTTTTATCAAAAAAATAAAAATACTTCTCATACCGTATTGTGGGAAAGTGATAATAATGAAGGTTTCCTTCATGGCTTTACCGAAAACTATATAAAAGTAAAAACTCCCTTTTCTCCTTCTCTTTGCAATACACTACAAGATATTTCTTTAGAAGATTTTGATGCAGAACAAGTTTATTCTGTGAGAATCATTGAACCTGTGGCGATATGAATTTAGACCACATACTCAATCAATCCGTTGAAATTGTCTTAGAAGCCGGAGACTATATTAGAAAAGCAAAAATCAATCAATCTGACATTGAAGTTAAATCGCTAAACAGCCTAGTTACATACGTAGATAAAACCAGTGAAAAAATACTGGTAGAGGGTTTAAATAAATTATTGCCTGAAGCAGGATTTATTACAGAGGAGAACACTGTTTCTCAAGAAAAAAAAGAATACAATTGGATAATTGATCCATTAGACGGAACAACCAACTTTATACATCAGCTACCTTGTTATTCTATATCAGTTGCTCTAAACAAAGGAGAAAAAACAATTTTAGGAATTGTTTATGAAATAAATCAAAATGAATGTTTTACAGCACACATTGAAACTACATCAAAATTAAATCAAAAAGAAATAAAAGTTACAGACACCGTTAATTTTGAAGATTCTCTTATTGCCACAGGATTTCCTTATGATGATTTTACACAGCAAGAAAATTATTTAAAAATTTTAGGGAACTTATTAAAGAAAACTAGAGGAGTCAGACGCTTTGGTTCCGCAGCAGTTGACTTAGCTTATACAGCTTGCGGTAGATTTGATGCTTATTATGAAAGCAACCTAAACTCTTGGGATGTAGCTGCCGGAGCGCTAATAGCACAACAAGCCGGAGGAATTGTTTCTGACTTTAAAAATAAAGACAACTACATATTTGGTAAACAAATACTTGCGGGAAATAAACACATACATCCTCAGGTTCTTTCCGAAATAAAAAATTTCTTATAAATTGAAATTGACAGATTAAAGTTTTAATCTTAATTTAGCGCAAAACCAAACCATTTTGATATGAAAAAAACACTACTCTTTTTAAGTTTTTTAGCTTGTATTAGCTTTGTTTTTGCACAACAAACATACAGCGTATTACCTGCTAACGTTGAATTTCCAAGATTACCGGATGAGCCTATAAATCAAAAAGCTACTCACCAAAAATCATCAAGTTGTACAGACACAGTAAGATATTTAATTCAAAAAGGAACTTCATATCCCGGAGTTATAATGAATAACACTACTTCAGCAAAAGCTGTTGCTCAATATTTTGAAGCCGGACAACCAATTACTGTTCATGGTTTTAAATTTCATTGTTATAACGATTCTGCAACTACTATAAAACTGATTTGCTATATGTTTGATGCTAAACCTGATTCTGCCCCACTTCAACCTGTTTATGCTACGGACACTATATTTGTTCAACCCGGATACCAAAGCTATTATAGCAACAATAGTATTTACACAGCTCGTTTTGACACACCTGTTAATTTTACAGGAAAAGCCTATACTTTAGCTGTTTACAACTTAAGCAATAAAAATTTAGTAATGTACTGTAACAACTGGAGTACCGCTGACGGAAAAAGTGAGTGGAGAGCTTCGCTATTAATTGGAAGCAGCTGGTCAAGAAGTCAAAACGTTACTGTAGGAACGGTAAAGTTTAATTCAGACGCATTGTTTGAGCCCATTGTTAGCTTTAATGCCGAAGCTAAGTTTGTAACTGACTCTTCTTGTGTTTCTGCCGGAGTACCTACTAAATTTAAAAATTCATCTCCGCTAATGAATACACCTGTTTACAATCAAGAAAAATATAACAGTACCAGAAGATCTTGGTGGGATTTTGCCGATGGAAGCCCGTTAGTAAAAGCTGTTGATACTACTCATACTTATGCTGCTAATCAAGATTATAATGTAATGCTATACGATACCATGCGTTCTTGGTATGGAGATGTTTGCGGAGATGTAGACACTCAAACCGTAACCTACCAATTACCGGTTTCTGCTTTTACTTTTAATAATACCAACTTACAATATAATTTTACCTGCACTACTACTCCTACTCCTAACAGCGTATTATGGGATT
Source organism: Bacteroidia bacterium (assembly GCA_030426475.1). Classification (GTDB taxonomy): domain Bacteria; phylum Bacteroidota; class Bacteroidia; order Flavobacteriales_E; family Vicingaceae; genus CALALS01. Next base: position 1,082 of record JAUHYR010000103.1, on the reverse strand, counting down.
TTGGTGACGGAAATACCTCTACACAATTGAACCCTACACATACTTATGCAACCGGAGGAAATTACTTTGTATCATTAATTGTAAATAATGGTTGCGGAAATAACTTTTCAGGGCAAAACGTAAATGCAGTTAATGGTATTAATACTATTGATAAAGAAAATGGCTACCAAGTTTATCCTAATCCGGCTATAAACCTCTTAAATATCAAAGTAAACAGTGCATTAAAAACTAGTGTTAGCGTATTTGACAACTTAGGAAAAGTTGTTTATTCCAATACCATGAACAATTCAATTCAAATAAACACTAGCACATGGGCTGAAGGAAATTATTTTGTAAAAATTTCAAATGATGAAATTAGTAAAGTAGTGAAAGTAAATGTTGTTAAGTAACTTACTATAAATATTGTTTTAAAGGGAAGCAGATGCTTCCCTTTTTTATTAAAGTACTTCTATCTTTGCAAAATGGAATTTAAACTCACCTCTGAATTTATCCCTACCGGAGACCAACCCGAAGCCATCAAGCAAATTGTTAGTGCCTATGGAACGGGCGAAAAACATCAAACTTTACTCGGAGTTACAGGTTCAGGAAAAACATTTACCGTTGCAAATGTTATTAAAGAAATTAAACAGCCTACACTTGTCTTAAGCCACAATAAAACATTAGCAGCTCAGCTATATGGTGAGCTAAAACAGTTTTTTCCAGAGAATGCGGTTGAGTATTTTGTGTCTTATTACGACTATTATCAACCTGAAGCCTACCTACCTGTAACTGATACTTATATTGAAAAAGATTTATCGATAAACGATGAAATTGAAAAGTTACGACTTAGTACAACTACTGAATTACTTTCTGGTAGAAAAGATATCATTGTAGTTTCATCCGTATCCTGCATATATGGAATTGGTAACCCTGAAAACATTCAAGGAAATGTAATTGTTATTACTCAAGGTCTTTCTATAAGCAGAAATAAATTGCTACATCAATTTGTTACAGCATTATATTCTCGGACTACAGCAGAATTTCAAAGAGGAAATTTTAGAGTAAATGGAGATACGGTAGATATTTTTCCCGCTTATACCGAA
>JAUHYR010000102.1 GCA_030426475.1 Bacteroidia bacterium | reverse complement strand
TTCCGGTATAATAAATATTACCATATGCGTCAACTTTTACATCAATTCCATTATCTTGAGCATTTCCCCCAATCTGTTTGGCCCATCTAAAGGTTGGCCCTTGGCAATAAATAGTTGTTTGACCAACAAAAAATAATAAAGTAAAAAATAATCTCATTTTTTTGCAAATTAAAGCAAATAATATGATTAGCTCTCAAAATAATTTTAGCTAATTAATCACATTCTTTTAAATTTGCATGATTGAATTAAAAGAAAGAGATGGCGAAAAAAACAGCAAGTTCAAAAAAAGCTGCAAAACCGGCTAAAGCAAAAACTTCAAAGAAAGTTTCTGCTACTAAACCTAAGCTTGACAAAGAGGTTTACGTTAAATGGTATGAAGACATGCTTATCATGCGTAAGCTGGAAGAAAAAGCAGGTCAACTTTACATTCAACAAAAGTTTGGCGGTTTTTGTCACTTATACATTGGTCAAGAAGCTGTTGTAGCCGGAACAGAAACGGCTATCACACTTGATGATAATATTATTACGGCATACAGAGATCATGCTCACCCAATTGGGAGAGGAATGCACCCAAAATATGTGATGGCAGAACTTTATGGTAAAACCACAGGTTGCTCCAAAGGTAAAGGTGGTTCAATGCATATGTTCGATAAACAACTGAGACTTTGGGGCGGACATGGTATTGTTGGAGGACAAATTCCTTTAGGTGCTGGCCTTGCTTTAGCAGATAAATATAACGGAACACAAAGAGTTACACTTTGTTCAATGGGTGATGGAGCTGCTCGTCAGGGTTCATTTCATGAAACAATGAATATGGCGATGACTTGGAAATTGCCTGTTATTTTTATCATTGAGAATAACATGTACGCAATGGGAACTTCTGTAGAAAGAACATCAAATGTTACCGATATGTATAAAATGGGTTGTTCTTATGAAATGCCTTCTTTTCAGGTAGATGGAATGATTCCCGAAGAAGTTTTTGAAGCTACATGGGATGCGGTTCAAAGAGCAAGAAATGGTGAAGGACCAACTTTGTTAGAAATAAGAACTTACCGTTACAAAGGACATTCAATGTCTGACCCAAGAAAATACAGAACAAAAGACGAAGAAGAGAGTTATATAGAAAGAGACCCAATTATTCATGTATTGAAAATAATTAAAAAGAATAAGTGGTTAACCGATAAACAAATTGAAGCAATAGATAGTAAGGTGAAAGATATGATTGATGAATCTGTAAAATTTGCGGAAGAATCACCGGATCCATCACCGGAGGATATTTACGAAGGAGTTTATGCTCAGGAAGATTACCCATTTGTAAAAGAATAAGTTTTAGAAAGAAGAATTTATTATGGCCGAAATAGTTAGAATGCCCAAATTAAGCGATACCATGACGGAAGGAGTGGTAGCAAAATGGCATAAAAAAGTTGGAGATACAGTTAAATCAGGTGAGCTTTTAGCAGAAATAGAAACTGATAAGGCCACTATGGAATTTGAGTCGTTTGAAGATGGTGTATTGTTACATCAAGGCGTATCAGAGGGAGGAACCGCTCCTGTCGATTCAGTTTTAGCTATTTTAGGTAAAAAAGGTGAAAAATTTGAACATTTGCTGAAAGAAGAGTCAAATGGAAGTTCATCATCTGATGATAAAACAGAAGGCAAAGAAGAAACTAAGTCTGAAGAACCCAAAAAAGAAACTAAGAAAATAGATACATCAGATATTAATGCCAAAATAGTTAGAATGCCTAAGTTGAGCGATACTATGACGGATGGTGTTGTAGCTAAATGGCACAAGAAAGTAGGCGATAAAGTTTCAAGTGGCGAATTATTAGCAGAAATTGAAACGGATAAAGCTACTATGGAATTTGAATCTTTTGAGGATGGAACTTTATTATATGTTGGTGTGGAAAATGGTGGAACAGCACCTGTTGATTCAATTTTAGCAATTATTGGAGAAAAAGGAGCCGATTATCAAAAATTGATAGAGGCAGAAGAACAATATTCAACTTCTGTAGAAGAGACTCCTAAAGAGGAAAAAAGTCAGTCAATAGCTGAATCTGCTTTAAAGGCTGAAACACCAAAGTCTCAAGCTATTGTTTCAAAACCAGCCACTTCATCTAGCTCAAATGGAAGAATAATAGCTTCGCCATTAGCGAAAAGTTTAGCGAAAGAAAAAGGAATTAGTTTATCTCTGGTTCAAGGAACAGGTGAAGGCGGTAGAATAGTAAAAAGAGATGTTGAAAATTATGCGCCCGGCTTAGGCGGAATAGCTGCTCTAGCATCAGAATCTTATACAGAAGAGCCAGTATCTCAAATGAGAAAAACCATTGCAAGAAGATTGGGGGAAAGTAAATTCTCTGCTCCTCATTTCTATTTAACAATGGAGATAAATATGGACGGAATGATTGATGCCAGAAAGCAAATCAATTTAGTTTCGCCTGTTAAAATATCATTTAATGATATTGTAATAAAAGCGGTTTCTCATGCTTTAACAAAACACCCGAAAGTAAATTCTTCATGGTTAGGAGATAAAATCCGCTTCAATAAACATGTTAACATTGGTGTTGCCGTTGCAGTTGAAGAAGGTTTGTTGGTTCCGGTAGTTAAATTTGCCAATACTAAACGTCTTTCTCAAATTGCCGATGAGGTAAAAGTCTTTGCAGAGAAAGCAAAAAACAAGCAACTTCAACCATCTGATTGGGAGGGAAATACATTTACTATTTCTAACTTAGGAATGTTTGGTATAGAAGAGTTTACAGCCATTATTAACCCGCCTGATGCTTGTATTTTAGCGGTAGGTGGTATTAAGCAAACTCCTGTGGTAAGAGAAGGACAAATTGTACCCGGAAATGTAATGAAAGTTACGCTTTCTTGTGACCATAGAGTAGTTGATGGTGCGACAGGTTCAGCATTTTTACAAACACTTAAAAAGTATATGGAGTTCCCTGTAATGCTTTTTGGTGAAGGGGTAATTTAGGCGAGAAGTAATTATTAAATAGCTTTTTCCTAACTTCAAGCCATATATTTATGGCTCAATTCTTAGACACTTCCATAGAATACCTTAAAGGCGTTGGTCCAAAGCGAGCCGACTTGCTTAAAAAAGAGTTACACATATTTACGTTTAAAGATTTAATTCTCTTTTTCCCTTTTCGATATATTGATCGTTCACGGTTTTACAAAATAGCCGAAATAAAAGGAGAAATGCCTCAAGTACAGCTGAAAGGTAAAATTATTGCAGTAAAAACTATTGGTGAGGCACGTAAAAAAAGAATGGTAGCTGTTTTTTCTGACGGAACAGGTGAAATAGAATTGGTTTGGTTTAAAGGAATCAAGTTTTTAAAGCATTCAATTACAGTTGGAAAAGAATTAATAGTTTTTGGCAAACCAATTCTTTTCAACGGGAAATATAACATTGCTCACCCTGAAACAGAACCTATTGAAAAAGAAATAGAATTTGAAAAAATAGGATTGCAACCGGTTTATTCTTCTACCGAAAAGCTTAATAATAGCGGGCTTTCTTCAAGAAATATCTGGAAAATACAGCGCACACTTTGCGAGCAAATTTCTAAAATGATTCCCGAAACTTTATCACAGGAAATTTTAGATGATAATAAATTAATAAGTAGGGAAGAGGCTATAAAACAACTGCACGTTCCTTCAGATGTTAACCTACTTAAAAAAGCCATTTTTCGTTTAAAATTTGAGGAGTTATTTTTTCTTCAGCTAAAGCTTTTACGACTTAAAATAAATCAGCAAAAAAGTGTAGTAGGTTTAAATTTTAATAAAATTGGCAATTATTTTAATGACTTTTATAATCACCAATTAGAGTTTGAACTAACTAATGCTCAAAAAAGGGTAATTAAAGAAATAAGAAAAGACTGTGGTACAGGTTTGCAAATGAACAGATTGCTTCAAGGTGATGTAGGAAGCGGAAAAACAATAGTGGCATTTATGAGTATGCTGATGGCTATAGATAATGGTTTTCAGGCTTGTATGATGGCACCAACTGAAATTTTGGCCCAGCAGCATTATGAGAGTATTTCTCATCAACTAAATCAACTAGGCTTAAATGCAGGTTTATTGACAGGCTCTGCCAAACAATCCGAAAGAAAAGAGTTGTTTGAAAAATTGGAAAATGGAGAGATTCATATACTAATTGGTACACATGCTTTAATAGAAGACAATGTGAAATTTAAGCAATTGGGTTTAGTAGTAATTGATGAGCAACACAAGTTTGGAGTGGCTCAAAGAGCTAAACTATGGAATAAAAATGATACAGCTCCGCATATTTTAATTATGACGGCAACTCCAATTCCCAGAACTCTTGCTATGACTGTTTACGGAGATTTAGATGTTTCTAAAATTGATGAAATGCCACCCGGTAGAAAACCCATAAAAACCGTTCATTATTTTGACAGTCAGCGATTAAAATTGTTTGGATTTTTAGAGAAAGAAATAGCCAAAGGGCGACAGATTTATATTGTCTATCCATTGATAGAGGAATCAGAAAAATTAGATTATAAAGATTTGCAAGATGGATATGAAAGCATTGTAAGAAGATTTCCGAGACCAAAATATCAGGTGAGCATTTTACATGGTAAAATGAAGCCGCAAGACAAAGAGTTTGAAATGAATCGCTTTGTGAAGGGGCAAACTCAAATAATGGTATCTACCACAGTTATTGAAGTTGGTGTAAATGTTCCTAATGCTTCGGTAATGGTAATAGAAAGTGCCGAGCGTTTTGGTTTATCTCAATTACATCAGTTAAGAGGAAGAGTGGGAAGAGGAGCTGACCAGTCGTACTGTATTTTAATGACAAGCTACAAACTTTCTAATGATTCTAAAAAACGTTTAGAAACCATGGTAAGGATCAATGACGGTTTTGAAATTGCTGAGGTGGATATGCAGCTAAGAGGTCCCGGAGATATGGAAGGAACAAGACAAAGCGGAATTCTTAATTTAAAATTGTCTGATTTAACTAAAGACGGAGCTATATTATCTAAAGCTAGAGATGTTGCCAAGTCTGTTCTTGAAGAAGATGAAAACTTATCATCTCCTAAAAATGCAGCTATTAGAAAGGAATTTATCTCACTCTATAAAAATGACGTAAATTGGAGCCGAATTTCATGATGAGTACTTTTAAAAATAAGTGGGTATGGATTACTGGTGCATCTTCCGGAATTGGGGAAGCTTTGGCTATAGAATTTGCTAAAAATGGGGCTAACTTGATGTTGTTTGCCCGTAATCAAGAACAATTGTCTAAAGTCGCTAATACATGTATAAATTTGGGCGTAAAAGCTAATTCTTTTATAGTAGATGTTTCAAATGAACAAGAAGTAAAATTAGCTTGTGAAAAAGCCTTTCAAATTTCAACTTCAGTTGATTATGTTTTATTAAATGCAGGATTAAGTCAGCGAGATAGTGTGGTGAACACTTCATCAGAAGTATTACATAAAATTATGGATGTAAACTTTTACGGAGCTGTTTATTTTGCTAAAGCTGTATTGCCACAAATGATAAAAAATAGAAATGGTCATTTTGGTGTAATGAGTAGTTTGGCGGGTAAGTTTGGGTATTATGGTCGTTCGGGTTATTGCGCATCAAAACATGCTTTACATGGCTTTTTCGAAGCTTTATATTTTGAAAATTATCAAAATGGAATAAACGTTACCATGATTTGTCCGGGAAGAATTAAAACCGATATTTCTTTAAAAGCAATTAAAGGAGACGGAACTTCTCATGCTGAAATGGACAAAGGACAACAGGATGGAGTTGAAGTTAGTGTCTGTGCTAAAAAGATTTTATCAGCATTAAAATCAAAAAAGAAAGAAGTTTATATAGGGAAAAAAGAGGTGTTGATGATTTATTTTAAAAAGTATTTACCTTTTCTATTCTATCGTATTATGAAAAAGTTAGACCAATAAAAAAAAGCCTCAAAATTTGAGGCTTTTTTGTAATCTGGTTTAAATAGTAATTATTTTACTACATAAAGTTTTTTAGTAGTAGTTCCTGTTTCAGTAATTAACTGATAGAAATAAACACCACTTTCAAAATTACTTACGTCAACTTTTACATTGTAAGTTCCGGCAGTCATGCTACCTGTATTTTGTGACCAAACTTTTTTGCCTGTAATGTCTAAAATGTTCATTTCAACATTAGAAAGGTTAGCTAAGCTGATATTAATGTTAGTAATTCCTTTAGAAGGATTTGGATAAACATTAACACTAGTGCTGGCATCTTTTTCAGTTATACCTGTAATGTCACTTGTAACTCTCATGTGGTCTAAATAGCAAACATCACCATCAAACATATCATGATTAAATGCAATCCATATTCTTTGTCCGGCATAAGCTGCTAAGCTAACTGATGCTTGAGTCCAAAGAGTATCCTGAGCCGGTTGAGGATTGGGGCTGCTAATTCCTGTCTTAGTATAAACAGGTGTATTAACTGCAGGGTCAACATCGGTGTAAGGTTGATAACCATTAGTAATAGATGATACAGAAGTAGTAATGTAAACATCATAACTGTCAGTCCAAGCCGGGTTAGATTTATTATACCAAGAAAATGTTCCATTGTTACCAATGGTAATTGGTCCAAATGTCCACCAATTATCTGCTTTTCCAGGAGTTGCAAACCATGAGCCTGCTCCAATATACCAAGAGGTATCTCCATCACCAGGAAGAGAATCTAATGGGTCTAATGAATAGAATGAATAAATAAACTCAGAAGGCCAAGTAGTAGAGTTTTGTGGTTGTTGACCGTCAAAATCTAAGTTGTTTAATACAAAGTCATTCACATCATTAGCGTCAGTGATAAAAAAATCTCTTCCGTCAAAGAAAAAAGCAGTATCACCAATTCCTTTAGCGTTGTTTGATATTTTTTTGATATCTAGTGTTTGCATTGAAATTCCAACGGTACCTTTACCATCAAGTCTATTTTGAGCGAATGAAATAGCACTAATTAATGTAGCGCCTAATAAAAAGTAAAGTTTCTTCATATGAATAATTTTTAATGTTTCTAATTGCAAAAGTACTAATAATATATTTGGATTTTTATTGTTTTTGCAGATTTATTGAATTTCTAGGTTACTTCTTGGGGTTTGCATATAGCTTAACATCTTCTCCTGATATTTTTTTATCACAAAGAATAAGTAATCGTTCAATCATATTTCTTAGTTCTCTAATATTACCCGTCCAATCAATATCTTGAAGTGCTTTTAAACCATCTTTGGTAAACTCTTTTTTTGCAAAGCCTTGTTCTTCACAAATTATATCAGTAAAATATTCGGCTAGTAAAGGAATATCATCTTTTCTTTCATTTAATGATGGAACTTTAATTAAAATAACACCAAGTCTGTGAAACAAGTCTTCTCTAAAATTTCCGTTCTTAATTTCTTCTTGTAAATTTTTATTGGTTGCTGCTATCACTCTTACATTAACGGTAATATCTTTTTCTCCTCCAACTCTTGTAATCTTATTTTCTTGTAAGGCTCTTAATACTTTTGCTTGTGCCGAAAGACTCATATCGCCTATTTCATCTAAGAAGATGGTTCCGCCCTCTGCCTGTTCAAATTTTCCTTTCTTTTGTTTAATAGCAGAAGTAAAAGCACCTTTTTCATGCCCAAATAATTCACTCTCAATTAGTTCTGAAGGGATTGCAGCGCAATTTACTTCGATAAACGGAGCATTGTTTCTAGTAGAGTTTTCATGCAAACTTCTTGCAACAAGCTCTTTTCCGGTACCATTGCTACCTGTAATTAAAACTCTGGCATCTGTTGGCGCAACTTTTTGTATCATCGCTTTTACTTCACTAATGGCATCTGATTCACCAACAATGTCAGTTGTTTTGCTCTTGTTTACTTTTTTTCTAAGCTTTTTTGTTTCCTGAACTAATTCGGTTCTGTCTAGTGCATTTCGCACGCTGATTAAAAGTCTGTTTAAGTCAAGTGGTTTAGGAATAAAGTCATAGGCCCCTTTTTTTAATGCTTCTACAGCAGTTTCAATTGTTCCATGGCCCGAAATCATTACAAATGGAGTGTCTCCAATACTATCGATAGTTTTTTCTAAAACTTCCAAACCATCCATTTTAGGCATTTTAATATCGCATAAAATTAGGTCGAACTTTCCGTTCGTAATTTTTTCGATAGCAGAAGGCCCATCTTCAGCTTCTTCTACTTTGTACTTTTCGTATTCTAAAATATCTTTTAGTGTATTTCTGATACTTTTTTCGTCATCTACTACTAATATATTTGCCATAGGAGTAAGGTTTAGTTTCTATATTTTATCCACTTCCAAATTTCTTTGTAAGATATTTTTTTGCCGTACATTAATATTCCTGTTCTATATATTTTTCCCGCTAACCATGTTGCAGCTATGAAACCTATCACAAGCAAAGCCATTGATGTAAGTAATTCCCACATTGGTACACCGTAAGGAAGTCTCACCATCATGATTACCGGAGAAGTTAGAGGAAAAAGCGAAAGAAAAGTTGCCCATCCTCCATCAGGATTATTAATAACAAATTGTGCCATAACAAATGCAAAAATCAAAGGGGCTGTTATGGGCATCATAAATTGTTGCGTATCAGCTTCACTATCTACTGCTGAACCAATTGCCGCCAGAAGTGCGGAATAAAGTAAATAACCCCCTAAAAAGAAAAATAGAAAACATAAAAGGATGTGCGCAAAATTAATATGACCAAGATTTTCTTTGAATAAAGTCATTATTTCTTTTTCTACATCAGCCGATTTTTCTTTTGTTGCTTGAGTTTGATCAGGCATAAATTCTTCCATTTGAACAGCAACATTTGTTTGTTGTTTGGAGGCAATTGCTACTCCGCCTATTTGGATGAATATGGTTGATAATATTATCCAAAGCAAAAATTGAGTTAATCCCACCATAGCAATTCCAACAATTTTACCCATCATTAATTGAAATGGTTTAACCGATGAAATAATTATTTCTACTATTCTGCTTGTTTTCTCTTCAATAACACCACGCATTACCTGTACACCAAACATAAAAATGAAAAAATAAATTAAAATCGCTCCTCCAAATCCAAAAGCTGTTA
>JAUHYR010000101.1 GCA_030426475.1 Bacteroidia bacterium | reverse complement strand
CGTACCCAAAAGAGAATAGCTTTAAAAGGAGAAAAAGAAAGTGAAGTGCAGATAGAAATGGCGAAAAGCTATATCAATGATATTGCCGATAAAATGAACAAGTGCGGAAAAGATGCTATCAACTCATTTGCGGAAGGAGATGAGCTAAGAATGATGTTGATGGGACTAAAGCGTTTCACTAAAACGCAACCATTCAACCTGAAAGAGAGTAGAAGAAAAGTAGCACAAGCTTTGATAGATAAAAACGAATACTGCTTTTAATTGAAAAATCTAGTTTCCATATTACTACTGTTTTTATTCATAGGAAATTCCTTTGGGCAGGGGTTGGGCTATAAAACTACCACCGGACATATTGTAGTTTCCTGTGAATACGATAGTACACAAGTGCTATCGGAAAGTCATCAGTTTAAAATGTTTTTAGACCCTGTTACCGAAGAATTTGAAGGAGAACTTGATTTAACCAGTCTGAGTTGTGGTATAGATTCGTTAGATGACGCCATTGAAAATGCTTTTAACGGTAAGCTACATTTCAAAGGAACATTAGCCAATGAAGACTTTAGTCATTTATACGCCTATGAAAAGACAGAGTTTAATGTTCCGGTTGAGGTTACTTTAAATGGTAAAACACAAGAGCGACAATTTAAAATAGAGATATTCAATTACAATGGTAGCAGTACCTATTCTTTTATGATGAACGGATTTATCGAATTGGATTTAAAGGACTGGGGCATTACCAATACTCACTTTAAAAAGAGTTTCAAAGCGCAGTTTACCCAATTGATTTTAAGGAATAACTAAAGCGTTAATCAATACCTTCTTTCTTACGTTGAGCAATAATAAAGTCTTTACCAAAGCTTAGCTTTTGGGCAATCTTATCTTTGGGTGAAATGATTCTCCAAAAAGGAGTAATGTCTTCTTCTTTTTTACCCGCTTCAAGTTCTTCGTATGCTTTTTCTGTGGCTATTCTTAAAAATATACCGCTGGTAACAGGACAGGTGTAGTCTGCATTATAATCACCCGCCAGGTCTTTCCGCATTTGAGGAATAGAAGATGCTTTACCTTTTGGAATTTGTGCAACATAATCGGATACTATTTGCGGAGTAGCAATAAGCATTAAGCAACCTTCCGGCATGTCGGCAAAGGCTTTATCTATTCGTTTTACTTCTGCTTCTTTTTTGGTGTTGAATTTTTCTGTCCAGCTCTTTTTTGCCATGCTTACTTATTTTCCTTTGGATGATAAATGCCATAGAATGCCGTGTTAAGCAGATTGCCGTCTTTGTCAAAAATATCCCACACTTGGCTTACCGTGCCGTCTTCTCTTTTGGTCCAGGTGATTTGGTTGTAGTACCAATCTACTTTTTTGCCGGGCTGTAGCTCGCTTTTGAGTATCATTTTATTGGGTTCGGCTTTGCCTTTAAGTTTAAGAATACTACCGCTATTGTCTATCCAAAGCTGGTTCCAGGTAGAATCTTTGCTGTCGAAATAATTGTAGCTGCTGCCTGTGCCACCGCCTGCACCTTTCCAATGTTCGTTGATGATGCAGTTGTTTTCTAACTTAACAATGCTGTTTTCACCCAATTGTTTACCTAAAGTATCTTTCACTACCCAATCGCCTACCCAAAAGTCAAACGCAAAGTGGTTAGCTGTACAGCAAGGGCATTTGGTTTGTGAAAATGTAAAGCCGCTTATCAATAACAAAGAGATAAAAAGTAATTGTTTCATGTTTGAAAGAGTTAAGTTTATTCCTCTATAATTTCCTTTAGCTTAGCTAAAGCTTTAGGCCAGGTTGCGTCAAAGTAACCCGAAAACTCTTCGGTGGCGTCTGTATCTACACTAACGGTAGTAGTGCCATCTTTTTCTTCAAACGAATAGTTTTCCAAACCGCCTGCCCATTTTTCAACTTCAGGGCCTTCGGTAATTTCCTTTTCGCCATCCAACATTCCGTAGTGGCGAATAGAAACAAACTGATTGGGAATGTTATCGGCTATTTCAGAAACCATTCCACCTACTTTACCGTTTTCGTCAGTGCCTATAAAAAGTATTTTGCTTCCCTTTTCCCAACTGCCTTTGTAGGTAGAAGTAGGGTTAAAGGCTGCCGTCCAGCTTTCGTAAGTAGATTTATCTTCTAAGCCCAACATGGCGTTATACACCTTAGCTGCGGGCGCGCTTATGTTAATAGTATAATGTAGTTTTTTCATGTTTTAAAGATAAGAGTTTTTTCTTCTTTTGCTGCTTATATATAAAGCTTACTCTTCAACTACTTTAGCTGAGTCTGATGGGAGTAAATAAGAAGGAGTTGACGCAATATCACCAGCAGTTTTAAAGTTGATTTCTGTAATAAGAAAAATTGTTTGTAGCGAAAGTGCTTTTTTAAAAGAAGTTATTTGAATATGATTTTTTTTCCTGTCAGATACCAACTCCTTAAAATCAAAATTCTCTAATATGTCAAATCTAACATCATATTTATGGGAAAATTCCTTTAGGGCAATTAACATAAATTTTGCATTAATAAGGTCATCCTCAGTTATAGAAGGAGAATCTAATATATCATTTAGGTAGCCATAGATTACAAAGATTTCCTCACCGTCTTTAATTATACTTGTAGTCTTTAGGTTTTTGTAATTTCTAATATAATGAATAAGAAAGTTTATCCTAATCAAATTACTCTTGCGAACACTTTCAGTTAAGTATTCTAACTCAGTTTTTTCTGAGAATGTGTTGACGGTGTCAATTTTATTGTCATTACACCCAATGAATAACATCATAAATGAGGTAATAAAAAGTAATCGTTTCATGTTTTAAAAAGGTAAATCAGTACTTTTTGTATTTATTATTTCAGGTGTTTCTTTTTCTGATGAACATTCCATAATAGGTCTTCCCACAAAATTAGCTGCAAAATTGCAAGCTTCATATAGTTCTTTTTGGTTAAGTTTAAACCATTCTCTCTTATATCGTTTTAATTGAAACTTTTTATGTAATAATTTTTCTAACTCTCTACTTTTTGTTGTTACGTAAAAATCAATTAAATAAAACTCATAAGGGTTAGATGTTTGAAGTTGTGATAACCTTTTATTAATGTCTTTAGTAATACCGATTTTATAGAGTTCTGAGTCACGAGTTTCAATAATGTAAACTCCCTGCTTTTTTTCATTTCGTTCAATAATGATTTGTTGCAAAATATTTCCCTCACAAAATTTTCTTCCAGCTCTCCAAAAAATTCTAGGTTCATTCTTTGAAATGGCTTCAAAATCATTTTTTATAAGCATATCGCTTGATGGAAAGTAAGCCTCCTTTTCAATCTTTTCCTTATCTTCAAATTTTACTATACAAATAGCTTCGGAAGAGACATCCTCTAAATCATAACCTTCATAGTCACAAAAGTACTTTTCAGCTAAATATTGATCTAGAGCAACTACAAACCAATCTTCATGGTTTTCAAAACTTTTAACCCAAAAGATAGATTTTTTATTCTTGATTTCCATTTTAAGTAATAAAATCAGCTTGTTTTGTAAATTTAGTGAAAATATACTTTTAAAAGTTTTATAACGGAGTAGTTTTATTTCCCCATCAAGGTTTTGGTAATAATATCTTTTTCTAAATCCCAGCCTCTGGCGGGTGAGTATTCGCGCCCGTAATAAATAATTTGCAGGTGCAGCTTGTTCCAAAGGCTTTTGTCAAACAGCCGTTTGCAATCTTTTTCGGTTTGGGCTACGCTTTTACCATTGCTTAGTTTCCAGCGGTGCATCAGTCGGTGAATGTGCGTATCTACCGGAAAGGCGGGCTGGTTAAAAGCTTGTATCATTACCACACTGGCGGTTTTGTGTCCCACACCGGGCAGGGCTTCTAGTTCTTCCATAGTATTGGGCACTTTGCCATCGTATTTTTCAATCATAATTTTAGACAATCCGTAAATGCCTTTGCTCTTCATGGGTGAAAGTCCGCAGGGGCGAATAATTTCTTTAATCTTAGCTTCGCCCAGTTTTACCATATCGTAAGGGTTGTCTGCTTTTTTAAAAAGTAGCGGAGTAATTTTATTTACCCGTTCATCGGTACATTGTGCCGAAAGTAATACCGCTACCAGCAGCGTATATTCATCTTTATGGTCAAGCGGAATAGGAGGATTGGGGTATAATTTCTCTAGTGTTTTTACTACAAAGGCTACTTTTTCTTTTTTGGTCATTCCTGTATTTTGAAGCTAAAAATAAAAAGAAAGCCAAGAACAAAGTGTATTTAGCAAAATCAAAAAAATATTTACCAATTGTTGATAATATTCATGAGCAAAGCTTTCTGCTTTTGGGTCAATTTTGTTCTTTTGTGTGTCATGTTAAAAGAAGGAAAAAAAGCACCCAATATACTGGGCGAAAATCAAGAAGGAAAGCAACTAAGCTTAAATGACTTTAAAGGTAAAAAGGTGATTTTGTACTTTTATCCGAAGGACAATACACCGGGTTGTACGGCACAGGCCTGTAGTTTAAAAGAGAACTACAAAAAACTAAAAAAGGAAGGCTTTGAAGTGGTGGGCGTAAGTGCCGATACCAAAAAGAAGCATCAAAACTTCATCAATAAGTTTGATTTGCCTTTTGATCTGGTGGCGGATGTAGATAAAGAATTGATAGAAAGTTTTGGGGTATGGGGACCTAAAAAGTTTATGGGTAGAGAGTTTGACGGAATTTTAAGAACTACTTTTATTATTGACGAAAACGGAAAAATTGAAAAAGTAATAGACAAGGTGACTACTAAAAGTCACGCTGAACAAATATTAGAAATGTATAACAACTAAGTATATGGCAGACGCAAACAAAGAAAAACTAAAAGCACTACAGATTACGCTTGATAAACTAGAAAAACAATACGGTAAAGGTGCGGTAATGAAACTGGGCGATGCTCCGGTAATTAATGTAGATGTAATTCCTACAGGTTCTATTACTTTAGATTTAGCACTAGGTATTGGTGGTTATCCAAAGGGTAGAGTAGTAGAAATTTACGGTCCTGAATCATCGGGTAAAACAACCTTAACCATTCATGCCATTGCAGAAGTGCAAAAGAAAGGTGGCTTAGCAGCTTTTGTAGATGCCGAGCATGCGTTTGATAAAACCTATGCCGAAAACTTGGGTGTAGATACACAAAACTTGTACATCTCTCAACCGGATAATGGTGAGCAGGCATTAGAAATTGCCGATAACTTAATCCGTTCGGGTGCATTTGATTTAGTAATCATTGACTCTGTAGCGGCATTAACTCCGCAAGCTGAGATTGAAGGGGAAATGGGCGATTCGCAGATGGGACTTCAAGCCAGATTAATGTCAAAGGCGTTAAGAAAGCTTACGGCTTCTATCAGCAAAGCACATTGTACTTGTATTTTCATTAACCAGTTAAGAGAAAAAATTGGGGTGTTCTTTGGAAACCCTGAAACTACAACGGGTGGTAATGCACTTAAGTTTTACGCATCTGTTCGTTTAGATATTCGTAGAATTGGTCAAATTAAAAACGGTGATGAACTAATAGGTAACCGTACTAGAGTTAAAGTAATTAAAAACAAAGTAGCTCCACCGTTCCGTCAGGCAGAGTTTGACATTATGTACGGGCAAGGAATTTCTAAATCAGGTGAGATTTTAGATTTAGCAGTTGATAAAGGTTTAGTGAAGAAAAGCGGTAGCTGGTTTGCTTATGGCGAAACCAAATTAGGGCAAGGAAGAGATGCCGTAAAAGCATTGCTGGAAGATAACCCTGAGTTGCTGGAAGAATTAGAGAAAAAGCTAAAAGCAAAAGAAGAACCTGCACCAAAAGAAAAAGCAGAAGCTTAACAATAAAAAAGGCTACCAATGGGTAGCCTTTTCTGTTATAAGTATTAACGTAGTAATTAGTTATTGCTTAAATATTCAGCAATACCTTCATGTGTGTCTTTAAGTCCGCTTTTTCCTTTTTGCCAGTTAGCCGGGCAAACTTCTCCGTTTTCTTCAAAGAACTGAAGCGCATCTACCATTCTTAAGGCTTCATCTACATTTCTACCAAGTGGTAAATCGTTAATTAATTGATGTCTTACTAAACCTTCTTTGTCAATTAAGAAAAGGCCTCTGTAAGCAATTAAATCTCCGGCAGCTTCTAATTCTCCATTTTCGTTGTATTCCCAGTCGCCTGTTAATACATCGTAGTTGTAAGAAATAGTTTTGTTGGTGTCTGCAACTATCGGATAAGTTACCCCTTTAATACCACCATCGTTTTTATTCATCATTAACCATCCCCAGTGAGATTGTTCTGTATCTGTAGAACAAGCTACAACGGCAACGTTTCTTGCTTCAAACTCAGCAAGTTTTTCCTGAAAAGCAAATAATTCTGTTGGACAAACAAATGTGAAGTCTTTAGGGTAGAAGAAAAGTACAACGTACTTTTTACCTACGTATTGGTCTAAAGAAAAACCTTCAACAATATTTTTTCCATCTACTACTGCACTCGCCTTAAAATGCGGTGCTTTTTTTCCTACTAATGACATATTATTAAGTTTTAAAATTTACTAAAATTGATTTCGGTGCAAAGCTATAAAATATGGAAACAAATAGAAAGCTAAATTGTTTTAAGATGCCAATATTCCGAGAGCCAAACCCACAAGAATGCTAATGGCTTTCTGTACGTTGATTTTGTGATTTTCTTCCGATTCAAATAAAATAGTAGTAGATACATGTAAAAAGATACCTACTACAATAGCAAGCAATTGGGTAGGAGAGACAACGCTATCCATATCAAACCAAACGGATAGATAGTAGCCTAGTGGAGAAGCCAGTGAAAAGAGAACTAAAACTAAAACGGCATTATAAAGTTTACTTTTAATGGAAGAAAGCAGCATGGCTAACACAACTGCAATGGGTATTTTATGAATGATAATTCCTAATAAAAGGGAGTTGCTGTGTGCTTCGCCTTCATGGTGGTGTGTAATTAAAGCGGCTCCTTCTATTAAAGAGTGTATAAATAAACTTAAGAATATACTTGTCTCTACATGATGATGGTCTCCATGCGTGTGGATATGACCATGTTCAATTCCTCTGGAGAAATACTCTAGCACTAATTGAATGATAAAACCCAGCAGAACGAAGTAGCCGGTATAGCTTCCTTCTGCTTTAAATATTTCAGGAAGTAAATGCAGCAAACAAATGGCTAACAAAAAAGCTCCACTAAAAGCAAGTATGTTTTTAAGGTTAAATTTTTTCTTTTGGTAGTAAAAGTAAGTAGCTATTCCACCGGCAAGTGGTAAAATAAAAAGTAAAAAAATATCTAGGCCGGATGTGTGCATACTTATTTTTGCGCGAAGATGATTAATCTTTTTGAATTATCAGTGTCAAATGGCTTTAATTGATAATCTCCAAAGGTATTTAAAACAGCAAGTTTGTTTTCTTCAATCCATCCCGTTAAGGTATTAGCATCAATTAAGTTCACGCTCTCTTTAAATTGGTACTTTTCTCCTTTGTCTTCAAAATCAATGGTTTTTATCACGCAGTTATTTTCAATTTTTCGGTTGATGTTAAAGTTAATTCCGTTTAATTGTTTAGTTTCTTCACTTACCAGATGTTGATTTACATAGTTAGCGTTTAAGTAATCCATTAAAAAATAACCACCGGGTTTTAGATTTGTTACAATACTTTTAAGAGCGCTTTTATTTTCATTATCACTTTCAAAATATCCAAAGCTGGTAAACATGTTTACCACATATTGGTAATGATTTTCTTTAAATGGTTTTAGCATGTCATGCACATAGAATTGCAGAGTGTCACTTTCAAGCTCTTTTGCTTTTGCAATACTTTTGGGTGATAAATCAAAAGCTTCTACCTTAAACCCAAGTTTACTAAAAGTGTAAGCGTGTCTGCCTTTTCCGCAGCATACATCAAGTAAATTGTCTTTAGATTTAAACAAGTTTTTTGAAATGGTACTAATAAAGTCTTCTGCCTCTTTAAAGTCTCTATTCTTATAAAGAATATGATAATAAGGAGAATCGAACCAGCTTTCAAACCACTTTTTTGTGCTCATGTTCTGCAAAGCTAAAAAGTTAAGAGATATGCTAAAAATCTTTACATTTACGCAAACTTTAAACCATTGCCGAAATTAGTCAGAAATAGTTTCCTTTTTTTGTTTCTATTAGTTGCTGCTGTTTCATATTCTCAAGAGCTTAAATTTTCAAGAATAACTAATGAAGACGGACTTTCTCAAAGTACGGTTCATGCTATTGTAGAGGATGAAGAGGGCTTTATGTGGTTTGGTACTCAAGATGGATTAAATCGTTATAACGGTTATGAAATAAAGGTTTTTAAAAATAACCCTGAAGATTCTACAACACTTTCTGAAAATAATATTCAAAGCTTATTTCTTGATAGTGATGGAGTTTTATGGATTGGTACTTCAGGTGGTATTAATGTTTATAATAAATACACTTCTAAATTTAAAAGAATAGGTGTTAAGAATGGTTTAATAAGCGAGCAAATTACTTCTATATCTCAAGATAACAGTGGGGTTATCTGGGTTGGAACCAAACAAGGATTGAGTTTTTATGACAAGCTTAATTCAAAGGCAGTTTTTCTTAAAACTGCTGATAATGAAAATATTCAATTAGATGTTGAGATAACGGCATTAGAGTTTGATGGAAAAAACACCATGCTCATTGGTACTAATGGTAATGGGTTTTATATTTATAATACAGAAACAAAAACGCTGGATAATATTCTTTTTCCTGAGTTTGATGAGATAAAGTTTAACCCTTACCGAAACAAGATTAAAACGTTTTATTTTACCTCTTATGGAGTTCTTCTAATAGGTACTAATGGTGCCGGTTATGTTGAGTATGATTTAGCAGGCAAAAAAATATTGAATCACTACTTCCAAACAGATGTTAATCCCAATTCTCTTAGTCATGGTGTTGTTTCAGGTTTTGTTGAACCTGAGGTCGGTTCACTTTGGGTAACTACCTCAAATAGATTATCGGTGCTTAAACAGGGCTGGGGAGATCAGTTTATTCGTTATGCTTATTCTGATTGTAACGAGTTTAGTCTTTCGGAAAATAATCTTTCTTGTGTGTATAAATCATCATCTGGCATTGTTTGGATAGGAACTAATGGTGGGGGTGTTTC
>JAUHYR010000100.1 GCA_030426475.1 Bacteroidia bacterium | reverse complement strand
AAACAGGGCTGGGGAGATCAGTTTATTCGTTATGCTTATTCTGATTGTAACGAGTTTAGTCTTTCGGAAAATAATCTTTCTTGTGTGTATAAATCATCATCTGGCATTGTTTGGATAGGAACTAATTGTGGGGGTGTTTCAATATTTAAAAAACTTTCAAATAATCAGTTTAATCATTTTACCAGTTCTAATTTTGCCAACGGTTGCTTAAATCATAACATGATTATGGCTATTGAAGAGTCGGATAATCATGAGCTGTGGATTGGAACTTTTGGAGGAGGAGTTGTTAGGTTTGACGCGAAAACAAATGAGTGTATAGGATATCCTTTTGCTCAAAACAAAATACATGATCGAATTCTTTCTCTATTTATTGATGATGAAAATTTATTATGGATAGGTTCTAATGGTTCAGGAATAAATTATTTTGACCCGACCACAAATAAATTTTCCAGTCCCTTTGATTCTCAAACTAAACTTAATGGAACATCAATTTCTCAAAACGATGTTTTAGATATTACTCAAGATAATGAAGGCCTTATTTGGATAGGTACACTTAGAGGGCTAAACTCCTTCGATAAAAAAAAGAAAGAATTTACGAATTACTACAAAGAGGATGGACTAATTCATAACTTTATTAATGCATTATATTTTGACAAGGAATTTAACAAGTTGTGGATAGCTACTACTAAAGGGGTATCGTGTTTTGATAAGTCTACAAATAAGTTTACGAATTATGTGGCTGAAGAAGGAAAAGAATCGATTTCAAACAATTATGCGTTTTGTTTTCATAAAGACAAGAAAAATAACTTATGGATAGGTACTGCTCAAGGACTTAATAAGATTAATCTCATTACCGGAAAAATAACTTATTACCTGCAAAGCGATGGACTTTCAAATGATTATATATATGGTGTTTTAGAAGATGAGGAAGGGTATTTATGGTTGACAACCAATAAAGGGCTTTTAAAAATTAAACCTCCTGATGATAAAAATGGGGTTACTAATATTAAAACATACTTAGAGCAAGATGGGATTCAGTCAAACGAGTTTAATCAAGGGGCATACTTTAAAAGTAAATCGAGTCAATTATTCTTTGGAGGAATTAATGGTTTTAATGCATTTTACCCAAAAAACATTAAGGAAAATAAAATCAAACCTAAAATATGCCTTACTTCATTCAAATTATTTGATAAAGAAGTTGAACTGGATAGTAACATTACTTTTAAAAATAATATTGAGCTTACTTATAAAGATAGGTTCTTCAGTTTTGAATTCGTAGCGTTGGATTTTGAGCAACCTTCCAAAAATATGTATTCATGGAAGCTAGAAGGGCTTGAAGAAGAATGGAGAGCACCAACCAATAGGAGATATGCAAGCTACAATAATTTACCCGGTGGTGATTATGTATTAAGAATAAGAGCGTCAAATAATGATGGTTATTGGAATGAAGAAGGAATATCCATTAAAATTACAGTAATTCCTCCTTTCTATAAAACTAAGTGGTTTTATGCGGTTTGTGTAATACTTATTATAATAGGTGTATTGCTTTTTGTACGATTAAGAACAAATCAAATAAAAAAGGAAAAGATTGTTTTAGAGAAAAAAGTTAGAGAAAGAACTAGGGAGCTAAACGAAAAAAATAATGAAATAATTAGTTCGATTCAATACGCTAAAAGAATTCAAGAGGCTATTCTTCCCCCAATGGATTTAATTCAAAAAAGTTTTCCTAACTCTTTTATTTTATATGAGCCGAAAGATATTGTAAGTGGAGACTTTTACTGGTTTGGGGTTAAGGATGAATTTAAGATTATAGCTGCTGTTGATTGTACAGGGCATGGTGTTCCCGGTGCATTAATGAGTATGATTGGACATAATTTACTTAATCAGATTGTTTTTGAAAAAGGCATTACTCAAGCTGACGAAATATTGAAAGCACTTGATGAATTGGTAAGAAATTCACTAAAACAAGTTTCAGGTAGCTCACTTGATACTACCGATGGAATGGATTTAGCGCTTTGTGTGTATAATGAAAATACCTCTAAACTGTATTTCTCAGGTGCATTCAGACCGCTTTATCATATACGCTCAGGTGAGCTGAATACATTTGATGGAGATAAATATCCTATTGGTGGTGGTCGTCATATGGATAAAAAGCAGTTTACAACTAAAGAAATAGAAATACAAAAAGGAGATTCGGTTTATATTTTCTCTGATGGATATGTGGATCAGTTTGGTGGCCCTAAGGGCAAGAAGTTTATGGCAAAGAAATTAAGAGACTTATTATTAGAAATACAAAATGAGCCTATGCAAAGCCAATATAATCAGTTAAAACAAAATTTAGTGCAGTGGATGGGTAACCTTGAGCAGATAGATGACGTATTAGTCGTTGGGTTAAAATTTTAAAAAAAATATACGTATTTTTGCTTAAATAAATATACAGATGAAAAAACTAACCATACTCCTAATTTTCAGTTTAATTGTAGCTATGAATTTTACTTCATGTAAAAAGGCTAAAGTAGACGACAATACTCAAACTGCCGTTGACAATAGTATATCTGAAGGAATTTATTCCAGAGTATTTCCTACCACCAATAGAATTGCCATTGAAGAGGAAGGTGTTAAGCAACATTCTACAAATAGAACTACTGGCTTAACATGTGCTAACATTATTTTAGGAGATACTGTCAATTTTCCAAGAACTTTTACGCTTGATTTTGGAACCGGATGTGTAGATTTAGTGGATGGTAACTTAAGAGAAGGAAAATTAATGTTTACGCTTGATACTTTTTGGAATGTTGCCGGTGCAAAAATGACTATTGATTTTGATAAGTATAAGGAAAATGGTGTTGAGGTGGGAGGCTCTTTAATATGTCAAAATAATGGAGTTAGTAATGGTGGGAAAGATAGAAGCTATAGTGTGTCTGTATTAAATGGTATTTGTAAAAAGGATTGGGAAATTCACTATCACTGTAGCAGAACTTACAAATTTACTGACATTGCAAACACTCCCAATGATATTTCTGACGACATTGTAGAAATTTCGGGTGATGCTGACGGAGTGGATAGAGATGGTAAAACGTATGCTAATAATATTACTAAAAACATTATAAAAGACCCTAAGTGTAAATACATTCAACAAGGAATTATAGAGCTAAATCCTGAAGGTTTAGCTACCAGGGTAGTTGACTTTGGTGATGGTACTTGTGATAACAAAGCAACGGTTACTATTAACGGTAATTCATTTGAATTCGAATTAAAGTAACTTTTTTTTGTTTGGAAATACATCTTTTTTATATTTGATCCTCACTTGAAGTAAATGAACCTAGATATATACGATTTTTACGAAAAAATGGAGAAAAGCAATATCATGCTTTCTTTCAAAGGTGAAGTTACTTCGGAGCTACTCACATCTATTCTTCAAATTATGGAGAATAAGATGGAAAACCTTGAGGAATCTCCTAAATTAAGAAGAAAGGTATATAACATTCTTGTTGAATGTCTTCAAAACTTATATCATCATATTGACCATGAAAAAAATGGTTCGGCAGTAGATGCTCCCAATAAAAGTGCTGTGTTTATGATAAGAAAAGATGGGGAAGCCTATTTTATAATTACCGGAAATTATATAGAAGCAAATAAAATTGATTTACTGAAAGGTAAATTAGAAAAAATAAATTCATTAACTAAAGACGAATTAAAGGAATATTACAAAGAGGTATTGAATAACGGTGAAATGTCAGATAAAGGAGGCGGTGGTCTTGGAATGATTGATATAGCCAGAAAGTCAGGGCAAAAGCTTGATTTTAATTTTTTACCCGTAAATAATAATTTTTCTTTTTTTAGTCTAAATATTAAAGTATCACCTAATTAAACAACATAACGAATTATGGAATCATTGAATATTGAAGGATCTGCAAAAACACCAACTATTAAATTTGAACCGACTACCGGTAAACTTTTAATTAGAGGTCGATCTATACCTGAAAATTCTATAGAATTTTATAAACCATTAGTTGATAAACTGGAAGAATATGCAGGCTCACCCCAATCAAGCACTAATGTTGATATTCAATTAGAATACTTTAACACCAGTTCCTCTAAATGCATATTAGATGTTTTTAAGAAGTTAGAAGCAATAAATGCAGGTTCTAGTGAAGTTGTTATTAACTGGCATTATGAAGAAGATGATGAGGATATGTTAGAAGCAGGTGAAGATTATCAAGCCATAATCAATGTTCCTTTCAAAATGGTAGAAATGGAGGAAGAATAATCTTTAAACATTCATAATATTAAAAAAGCCTGTAAAACTATTTACAGGCTTTTTTGTTTAGTTTACTTTAGCAGAAAGTATGAACACTTATAGTATAAAAGAAATAGAACGATTAACGGATATTAAAGCTCATACTATTCGTATTTGGGAACAGCGATATAATTTACTTACCCCTCACAGAACCGAAACAAATATTCGGTATTATACCAATGATGATTTAAAGAAAATACTAAATGTTAATTTGCTCTATAAATCAGGCTATAAAATTTCAAAAATTGCAGAGCTTTCCGAAGAGCAATTAAAAGAGAAAATAGCTTCTCTACAATCCAATAGTAATTTTGATTCAATTATTGCGGAGTTTATTAAAGTAACTGTTGATTTTGATGAGGAGTCATTCAATAAATTGTTTAACGATTGCATTAATAAATATGGAATAGAGACTTCTATTATAGATATTCTCTATCCATTTTTAGATAAAATTGGTGTGCTTTGGCAAACTGATAAAATTCACCCGGCTCAAGAACATTTCATTTCTAATTTAATAAGGCAAAAAATAATTGCAAATACAGATAGTTTAAAAACTAAAGTTTCAAAGGCGGAAACCTTCCTTCTCTTTCTTCCCGAAGGTGAGTTACATGAAATTTCCTTATTGTTTTATAATTACATCCTTAAGAAAAATGGATACAAAGTTATCTATCTGGGGCAGAGTGTTCCTTTAAAAGACTTAGTAAAGGTTATTGACTATTGTAAACCCGATAATATAATGATGTACTCAATAAACCATGATGTAAAAGAGAGACTTCCTTATTTTATTAAAAAAATTGGCACTTTTCCATTTGTTAAGAAGCTCTTTGTTAAGACTTCTTATGATATTGAAAAACAAGAGGGTATAACTGAATTTTCTACTATTTCAGATTTCCTTTAATAATTTTTGTTTAAAAAAATATGTTAAATATTAAACAAATTAAAAATGTTTAATATATTTGTAAAAAAATTAAACAAAATGTCTGAAAAAGAATTCACATACGAACTAAATTTACTGCGACCTAAATTATTTGAAGTGGCTTTTAAATTTTTTAAGTCAATAGATGATGCAGATGATTTAATTCAAGAAACATTTCTAAAAGCTTTAAAGTATAGAGATAAGTATCGTTCTGAAACAAATTTTGCAGGATGGGTTTATACTATTATGCGTAATACCTATTTTAATATTAGTAAGCGTAAAAAACTATTTGTTTCCGGTGATGATGAAAATAATGAATATAAGTATTTTTCTTATTCACCATCAAATGGTATGCTTCAAGATGATATTGTTAATGAAAAATACATTTTAAAGCAAGTTGATTCATTGTCTGAAAATATTAAAATTCCATTTCTTAAGTATATTGAAGGATTTAAATATGAGGAAATTGCAGAAGAAATGAACTTGCCTTTGGGAACAATTAAAAGTCGTATTTTCTACGCAAGAAAAGAATTGATGAAAAAGCTTAATGACGTAAAACCATAAATTGGCTTATTACGTAATTATAAATATTTAGAAATTGGGTGTTAATCAAAAAATATCAGTTATAGGTGGAGGCTTTTCTGGTCTGGTTTCAGCAATTAAACTTGCCAAGGAAGGTAACAGAGTTACTTTAATTGAAAAAAATAAAACACTAGGGGGGCGTGCTAGAAGTTTTTCATCTGAGGGATTCATGTTTGATATGGGCCCAAGTTGGTATTGGATGCCGGATGTATTTGAAAAGTTTTTTCTTTCACTTGGAAAAAAAGTAGAAGACTATTATGAGTTAGTAAGAATATCTCCGTCTTATCGAATTTTTTGGGAGGATAATACTAATACTGATATGCCTACAGATATAGATGATATCTATTCACTATTCGAAAATATTGAAAAAGGCAGCGCACTAAAACTTAAAGAGTTTTTAAAAGATGCGGAGTATAAGTATAACGCAAGTATGAGTTCATTGGTTTACAAACCATCACTTTCGTTTACAGAATTTATAACCTTACCTATTATTAAAGACTTTTTTAAGTTAGAGTTAACTACTCCATTGGAAAAGGTTATCGAAAGAAATTTTAAAAATGAAAAACTTCGTTTACTACTAAGTTTTCCCGTTTTGTTTTTGGGAGCTATGCCCAATAAAATACCTGCATTATATAGCATTATGAATTATGCTGATATGAAATTAGGAACTTGGTATCCAAAAGGCGGAATGAATAAAATAGTAGAAGCATTTGAAAAACTGGCAAATGAATACGGAGTTGAAATTATAAATGATGAATCAGTAGATTCACTTGAGTATGCGGGTGATGAAATTTCATTAATAAAAACAAGCGGTGGAAGAAAAATATATGCCGATGCAGTAGTTGCCGCAACAGATTATCACCATTTTGAACAGAATATTCTAGATGAAAAGTTTAGGATTTATAATAAGGGTTATTGGAATGAAAGAACTTTTGCTCCCAGTTGCTTGCTGTATTATATCGGGATAAATAAAAAAATCAAAAAGCTTCTTCATCATAATTTGTTTTTTGATGAAGATTTAAAAAAGCATTCTAAAGAAATATATGATAATCCACAATTCCCTGATAAACCTTTGTTTTATGTTTGTTGTCCATCTAAAACAGATGATACCGTTGCTCCTGAAGGTTATGAAAACCTATTTATATTAATTCCTGTAGCATCAGGATTAAAAGATACGGAAGAAATAAAGTCTCACTATTTTAATTATGTGATTTCAAAAATTGAAAAGCATGTAGGTGAAAAAATTACGGAAAGTATTGTTTATAAAAAGGCTTATGCTCCAAGCAATTTTATTGAAGATTATAATGCCTTTAAAGGAAATGCCTACGGTCTCGCAAATACTTTAACGCAAACGGCTTTTCTAAAACCAAAAATGACAAATAGAAAACTGAAAAATTTATTTTATACAGGTCAACTTACAGTTCCTGGACCGGGAGTACCACCTGCAATTATTTCAGGACAAATTGTATCAGGACTCGTTCAAAATTATTTATCTAAAAATAAAACTATTACCTATGAAACAGTTATTTGACAAAGTTTCTAATGAATGTAGTGTCATTACTACTAAATCCTATAGTACATCATTTTCATTGGGGATTAGGTTTTTACATAAATCTATTAGACAACCTATTTACGCTATTTATGGTTTTGTAAGATTTGCCGATGAGATTGTGGATACCTTTCATGATTATAATAAAATGGATTTATTTAAGAGATTTGAAAAAGAAACGTATGCAGCAATAGAGGAAAAAATTAGCCTTAATCCGATTTTGAATAGTTTTCAATTTGCCGTTCATCAATATAATATTGATATTGAAAATGTAAGATTGTTTTTGAAAAGTATGGAAATGGATTTGGTAAAATCTGCATACTCTTCTAAAGAAGAATATCAAGAATATATAGTTGGTTCAGCGGAAGTAGTGGGGTTAATGTGTCTGAGTGTTTTTGTTGATGGAAATAAAGAATTATACGACCAGCTTAAACCTTATGCAAGAAGTCTGGGTTCAGCTTTCCAAAAGGTGAA
This sequence comes from Bacteroidia bacterium, assembly GCA_030426475.1. Classification (GTDB taxonomy): domain Bacteria; phylum Bacteroidota; class Bacteroidia; order Flavobacteriales_E; family Vicingaceae; genus CALALS01. The sequence goes on along the minus strand of JAUHYR010000100.1, from coordinate 1,463 downwards.
TTTTTTAAGAGATTTTAAATATGACCATGAGCAATTAGGAAGGACGTACTTTCCGAATATTGACTTTCAAAATTTTGATGAATATCAATGTGAGCTGATAAAAATAGATATTGAAAAGGATTTTGCTCATGCTAAAATTGGTATTGATATGCTCCCCAAGAAATCAAAATTGGGAGTATATGTGGCCTATATATATTATACATCCTTATTTAAAAAAATAGTAGCGCTAAATACCAGAGTAATAAAATCAGAAAGAATAAGAATCTCAAATAAACGTAAGGCTTATTTGTTTTTTAGCTCTTATTTTAAATATCAATTAAATTTGCTGTAATGTTTGTATTAATCACCATAGTAACTTTCTTATTTATGGAGTTTGTGGCTTGGTTTACTCATAAATATGTCATGCATGGTCTGTTGTGGTATTTTCATGCCGACCATCATGTGAAAGAACCGGGCTTTTTTGAAAAAAATGATTTTTTCTTCTTAATTTTTGCAGTGCCTTCCTTTTTCTTAATGCTTTTCGGAATGTTATATAATATTTCATGGATGAATGCGGTTGGTTTAGGAATATTAATTTATGGAATAGCCTATTTTTTGGTGCATGATGTTTTTATTCATCAACGATTTAAATGGTTTAGAAATTCAGATAACCCATATTTATTGGCATTGAGAAAAGCACATAAAGTGCATCACAAGCATTTAGGAAAAGAAGAAGGGGAGTGCTTCGGAATGTTATTAGTTCCTTTTAAGTATTATAGTGCGGCTAAAAAATATCTTAAAAATAAAGGCTAATTATGTCGCTTTATCTATGGCTAAACATCCTTACTATCTTATTTCCTTTAATAGCCAGCTTTGAGAAAAAAATCAACTATTATTCTAATTGGAAGTATTTATTTCCGGCTATTTTTATTGTTTACATTCCCTTTATTATATGGGATGCTATTTTCACTTCTCAAGGTGTTTGGGGATTTAATTCGGCATATTTAAACGATGTTAAATTATTTGGACTACCAATTGAAGAACATTTGTTTTTTATATGCATTCCTTTTTCCTGTGTATTTATTTACGAATGTGTTAAATACCAATGGTACCAGTTTTACAATACAAATAGTTCTTGGGTAAATATGTTTGCCATAGCTTTATTTTTAACCGGAGGTATATTTCTATCTAAGAGTTATACTTCAGTTACTTTCTTCTCTTTGGCAGTATTGTTAGTGATATTAGTGTTTTATAAAGTCAAATACCTTAATCTTTTCTTTTTAGCTTATCTTTTCATACTTATTCCTTTTTTTATTGTAAACGGTATTTTAACAGGTAGCTTTATCAATAATGAGGTAGTTTGGTACAATAATGAAGAAAATATGGGGATAAGGTTGTTTACTATTCCTATGGAAGATACATTTTATGGAATGTTTTTAATTCTTTTAAATGTGGTCGTTTACGAATATTTAAAAAAGAAATAC
>JAUHYR010000139.1 GCA_030426475.1 Bacteroidia bacterium | reverse complement strand
GCTCCAACACTTATCGTTTTTCCTAAAGGGTTTTCATTATTCTTAAAAAGCATCAGTTCTATTTCCCTACCTATCAGGCAAACTCTAGTGCCCTGCTGTATATCTTGTTGGGTAAAATTTCTGCCTTTGTCTATCTGATAACCTGAGGTTTGTAAGTAGTTTTCATCAATGCCAAATACGCTTACATTAGGATTGGTTTTTATATCCTTCCGCTTTAAAACAGATGAAAAACTAGCCATTGCAGAAATTGAAACTTTTGAAGGAAAACTAAACCGTTCTTTAAATAATCGAGCATCATCATAACTTATATTTCTAAAATATTTTGCCTTTTTTCCCGATTCGTTTACCCTCATATTACTACCATTTTTTCTAATGGTAAACGTATTAGAGCCCATTAGTGAAAAGTTTTCGGAAATAGAAGATTTTAAGGCATCAATAGAGGTTAAAATACCTACCAAAGCAGTTATTCCTATAGCTATAATCAATATGGTAAGAAGGCTTCTGGTAAAATGTGACCGAATACCATTTATTGACTCTTTTATGTTTTCTTTTAAAATTGTTTGCTTAAACACCTTTTAAATTTGATGTTAATTTACTAATTTCGCGACACTTCAAACTTAAGAAGATTTTGTTCTTTACATTCAATAACAACTAAAAATATTGCAAAAAATGATTTTTGACTTAGACATGATTAAAAAGGTATATGCAAATTTTCCTAGTAGAATTGCAGCTGCCAGAAAAATATTGAACAAACCACTTACGCTTTCAGAAAAAATTCTTTATGCTCACCTTTGGGACGGAGAAGCCAATCAAAGTTTTGAGAGAGGAAAATCTTATGTGGATTTTGCTCCGGACAGAGTAGCCATGCAAGACGCAACAGCCCAAATGGCACTTTTGCAATTTATGCAAGCCGGTAAAAAACAAGTTGCAGTTCCTTCAACCGTTCATTGCGATCACTTAATACAGGCTAGAATAGGTGCTGATGCCGATTTACAAGATGCGATAAATAAAAGTAGTGAAGTATTTAACTTTTTAGAATCAGTTTCAAATAAATATGGAATCGGCTTTTGGAAACCGGGTGCAGGAATTATTCACCAAGTTGTTTTAGAAAATTATGCATTTCCAGGAGGAATGATGATTGGAACAGACTCACACACCGTAAATGCAGGAGGGCTGGGAATGGTTGCAATTGGTGTAGGTGGTGCCGATGCCGTAGATGTAATGGCGGGAATGCCTTGGGAGTTAAAATTTCCAAAATTAATTGGGGTAAAGCTTACCGGAAAACTAAATGGATGGACTTCTCCAAAAGACGTTATATTAAAAGTTGCAGGAATTTTAACCGTAAAGGGTGGAACGGGATGTATTGTAGAATATTTTGGAGAAGGTGCTAAATCATTAAGCTGTACCGGAAAAGGAACTATTTGTAATATGGGTGCAGAGATTGGTGCTACGACCTCAACTTTTGGATATGACGATTCTATGAGAAGATATTTATCTGCTACCGGAAGAGCTGATGTGGTTGCTGAAGCAGATAAAATTGCAGAACACTTAACTGGTGATGATGAAGTATATGCTAACCCTGATAAATATTTTGACCAAGTAATTGAAATTAATTTATCTGAACTAGCTCCACATTTAAACGGTCCGTTTACTCCAGATTTAGCTACTCCTGTTTCTGAAATGAAAGAAAAAGCAAAAGCTAACGAATGGCCAACAGATGTTAAATGGGGATTAATTGGTTCTTGTACTAATTCTTCTTATGAAGATTTGTCAAGGGCTGCCTCTATTGCAAAGCAAGCAGTGGAAAAAGGTCTTAAACCGAAATCACATTTTGGAATAAACCCAGGCTCTGAACAGGTAAGATATACAACCGAAAGAGATGGAATATTAGATATATTTTCTAAACTAGGTGCTACTATTTTCAC
>JAUHYR010000099.1 GCA_030426475.1 Bacteroidia bacterium | reverse complement strand
GCAGGTTACTGGTCGTTTAAGTCTAATCTTACACAATTTGACTTATCGGTAGTACTAGATTTTGATAATAATTTATTAATTAACAATACCACAGGCTTTACTCCATATCTGCAAGTAGGTTTTGGGTATTTAAAGTTCGATCCTTACGGAGATTTAAAAGATGCTAATCAAAATACATACTATCATTGGAGTGACGGTTCATTAAGAGATTTACCGGAAGCAGATTCTACCATTGCCAATGCAGTAAGATTAAAAAGAGATTATACTTATGAAACACAGCTGACGGATAGTGCGGTAAGTTATGATAGAAACGCATTTGTAATTCCGTTAACCTTTGGGTTAAAGTTTGCGTTAAGTGAGTCTCTTAATGCAAGAATAGCTGCTACCTATACCATGACCATGACGGATTATCTAGATAATTATGCTGCTAACAATAATAACGATGCATATTTCTATACTAGCTTCTCTTTACAATACAACTTTGGTAAAGCTCCTGAGAAGAAAGCAAAACCGGTAGATAAATCAAAAGATGTAGATTTTGATGCTCTTGAAAATGCTGATGCTGATGGAGATGGTGTAAAAGATATGCAAGATAACTGTCAGGATACACCTGCAGGTGTTAAAGTAGATAGCAAAGGTTGTCCGCTTGATGATGACAAAGATGGTGTGCCTAACTACTTAGATAAAGAGCCTAATACCAAAAAAGGCGCAAAAGTAAATGCCGAAGGAGTGGAGATTACAGATGAAATGATGAAGAAAGAGCAAGAGGAAAAAGAAACGATTGAGAAAGAGGAGAAAAATTTCAAGAGTAACGAGAAGAAAGAAGATACTTCTAAAAAAGAGACAACTACCAATGGTACAGCTACTAAAACAGATAAAGGTATTGATGTAAGTACGCTTGAACCTAAGTATAAATCGTTAGATGGCGACAATAACGGATACATTAGTTTAGAGGAGTTGAACAAAGGAGTGGATTTATACTTTGAAGGTAAAACGGACATTAACTTAGAAGAATTAAATAACCTGGTCGACACTTACTTTAAGTAGCATTTTATAGCTGCAACGGTAGTCGACCATAATTTTTATGTATGATAAAGACTGCTGTTGTAGCTATTAACTTAGCTAGCTTATTCTTACTTAATCTATATTTTGGTCAAAATGTTGACGCCACTTCTGACTTTCCCACTGAAGTTACACCATCAACTGAATACACCGTTTCAATTAAAATTACAAAAGAAGACATTGATGGCTTTGCAAAAGTAGAGCAGGAATTGCCTGTAGGTTTTGAAAGTGCCGAACCCTTAGAAACACAAGGTGCTACTTTTACTTTTAAAGACCAAAAAGTAAAGTTTATTTGGATGGCGTTGCCTCCGGCTAGTGAAATTACGGTAAAGTACAAAGTAAAAACATCCGCTAATATTTCCGGAACCTATAATGTTACAGGCAGGTTTTCTTACATCCACAACAATGAAAGAACCAATTTAGATATACCCGAAACTAACGGAAAAGTGCAAGAGGAAATAGTTGAAAACAATACAACCACTACTACAGAGCCTGAAAAAACAGAAGAACCTGAAGTAAAAACTCCAAGTTTTACAGCAGCAAGAAGCATTAAAAAAATAGATGCTAAACAATATGAGGTATCTATAAACATTAATGCTGAAAATGTTGGCAACTTTGCTAAAATGGAAGAAGTTATTCCAGAGGGTTTTACAGCTTCTGAATTGAATTCAAACGGAGGCATGTTTTCATTTTTAGACGGTAAGGTGAAAATTACCTGGATGAGTTTTATTACGGGAAATTCTACGGTTTCATACCGATTAACTGCAGAAGAAAATACCTATGGCACTTTTTCGGTTAGCGGTAAGGTAAATTACATTGCAAATAAAGAAAATGCTACGTATGTTATCAATCCTACTTCTATTACTATAGAAAAACCAAAAGAGGAAATAGTGGAAAATACTACCTCTAACAATAATGACAATACATCTTCTGATAACAACAATAATTCGGGAAACAATAATAAAGTAACCAATACACCTAATCCTGAAACAGGTATTTCTTATAAAGTGCAAGTGGCAGCCATTAAGTCAACTTTTGAAGTAGGTAAATTTAAAAGCTACTATAACTTATACGATAAAGTGGATATGGAATTTCACGAAGGCTGGACCAAATATACAGTAGGTAAGTTTCCTAATTATAAAAACGCAAGAGATAAAAGAAATGCCGTTTGGTCAAACACTAAGATAAAAGACGCCTTTGTTACAGCCTATAATCAGGGCACTAGAATTACAGTACAAGAAGCGCTAATGGTTTCAAAACAACAATGGGTTAAGTAATATTTTAGCATATTTGTATCTTAATCTTTAAAAAGTCGTATATTTAGTCGTGTTTTTAAGAGGCTTAAACATCCTGCTGCTATCAACTGCATTTACATTATGCAGTGTTTTTGCTTTTGCACAATCAGACAGTACCTCTATAGATTCTATCCCGAAAGAACAATTAAAAGGACCTTCCAAACCATCTATATCACTAGGTATTGGAATGTTGGCATTTAGAGGTGATATCCGTGATTACGGCTATGGTAATCCGTTAGTAAGTAGAGTAGGTTATGAATTAATGGCTACGCAGCGTTTAAATGATTTTTTCTTTTTTAAATTTAGAATGATGCACGGTAAGGTGGGGATTAGTGAATCAACCGTAAACCGAAACTTGAATTTTGAATCAAAACTAACTACCGGAGAATTAGGCTTGCTTTATAACTTTGATAATTTATTACCAAAGAAAAGAAGTGTCAGCCCTTATTTATCCGTTGGAGTTGCGGCAATTGAGTTCCATTCTAAAACAGATATGGTAGATGCTTATGGAAATACCTATTATTATTGGTCAGACGGCTCAATTATGAATATGGATGAAAATGACCCTGATGCGGCCAATGCTAAAAGAATTCAAAGAGATTATGTTTATGAAACAGATTTAAGAGAACAAGACTTTGACGGAAAAGGAAAGTATCCGGAAAGGACTTGGGGATTCCCGGTTGCGGGAGGTATTACATTCCACTTAAATAAGCGAATGGATTTTAATGTAACTACTACCTATACCTATACTTTAACTGATTTAATAGATAATGTGAGTAAGGCAAGCACAGGAGAGTGGGTAAGCGGTGTTCCCGGAAATAAAAAGAATGATGCTTATTGGTTTAACTCCGTATCACTTTCTTATGACTTTACCAGAGAGTCTAAATCTTCAATTCCTGACGGAGAAAACGAATTCTTTGATTTATTGGCTTATGACCAGGATGATTATGATGGAGATGGTGTAATAGACTGGTTTGATAAATGCCCTCAAACACCACCGGGAGTTGAGGTAGATGAAAATGGTTGCCCGTTAGATGAAGATAAAGACTTAGTAGCCAATTATAAAGATGATGAATTGGGAACAACTGCCGGAGTGCCGGTAACTCCTAAAGGTGTTGAGCTAACAGATGAAATGATACTGCAACAGTATTTACAATACTTAGATAGTGCTGCTCATTATGAAATGGCGGAAGACGCAGAAAGAATAGAACGTAAGTTTAATATAGGCGAACAGTTTAAAGCTAAAAATGCTGTAAGGTTTGTGGTTAAAGTAGGTGGAGAAAATGGTCTTACGCCTGAAGATATGGAAAAACTATTAGCCATTCCTGATGTATCTATTTCTACCCAAGACGGTAAAAACTATGTGACAGTGGGTGATTACAACAATGTTCCTGATGCCGTTAAGCGAAAAATTGAATTGACTAAGCAAGGTATTAATGAAACTGAAGTAGTGAAGAAAGACAATGAAGGTAATCTTACTTCATTGGGTGATGAAACCAACAATATGATGGTAGATGCCGGTTCTAACTCATCTTCTAATGAAGATGCTCAAAAAGTAATTTACAGGGTGCAGATTGGTGCATTTAGCAATAAAAAACCTAAAAATACCTTTAAAGGACAAGATGTATTAGAGTTTTATACCAGTGATAATTTGTATAAATACGTTACAGGTTCTTCGAGTACCTATGAAGAAGCTGCTGCCAACAGAGATAAACTAAGAGCGATGGGGTATGAAGGAGCATTTGTTGTGGCCTATAAATCGGGTTCAAGAGCAAAATTATCTGAGTTGGGAGTAACCAGTAATGTTAAGAATGAAGTGGTAAATGAGAATGTAGAGAACATTAACCCTGACCTAATTGAGTTTAAAGTACAAGTAGGTATTTACAAAAACCAATTACCTACTGAAGTATTAGAAATGTTCTTGTCATTGGAAGATATTAGCCAAACTACATTAGAGAGCGGAGCAACCCGATATACTTCAGGAGAGTTCAAAAGCTATGCAGAAGCAGAAAAATATAAAAACTCTTTAGGCGAAAGAGGCTTAACGAATGCCTTTATCATTTCTTCTTACGAAGGTCAATTAATTTCTGTTGACAAAGCTAAAAAGCTAAAACCATAATTGTCGGTTTGTTAAGTTTTTGGGAAAGAAAATCATTTACACATTACGATATCATCATAATAGGTAGCGGAATAGTTGGTTTATCCACAGCAGCATCTATTTTAGAAAAATATCCAAACAAAAAGGTTCTTATACTGGAAAGAGGAGTTTTTCCAACCGGTGCCAGTACTAAAAATGCAGGCTTTGCCTGTTTTGGTAGTTTATCAGAAATTGTATCAGACTTAAAAAAGTCTTCTGAAGACGAAGTGATTTCCTTAGTGGAAAGAAGGTGGAAAGGCTTGCAAATCCTTAGAAAAAGATTGGGGGATGAAAAAATTAATTACCTCAATTATGGAGGCTATGAATTAATGTTTGAAGAAAATTTGAACTTACTGAATAAAATAGATGAGGTAAACAAACTGTTGAAGCCTATTTTTCAGGAGAATGTATATGAAGTTAAGGATGAAAAAATAACACAATTTGGATTTGATAGAGATAAAGTGAAAAGTATTGTGTTTAACCAATTTGAAGCACAGATAGATACCGGTAAAATGATGTCAGCTTTATTAAAGCATGTTGCTTCATTGGGTGCGACTGTAATTACCGGAGCAGATGTGAAAAGCATTAATAATGATTCCTTAGAGGTGATTTTGGCAAATGATATTAAGTTTTCTGCAAACAAGATAGCAATATGTACCAATGCGTTTTCTCAACAATTTTTACCGGATGAGTTCATTGAGCCGGGCAGAGGACAGGTGTTGGTTACAAAACCTATCAAAAACCTAAAATTTAAAGGTGTTTTTCATTTTGATGAAGGCTTCTATTATTTTAGAAATTTTGAGGATAGAGTTGTTTTTGGGGGTGGTAGAAATATAGATATGCAAAATGAAACGACTACCGAATTGCTTACGACTCCATTAATAATGGATAATTTAAAAGAAAAGTTGAACTCAATAATTTTACCAAATCAGGAGTTTGAAATAGAGCATAGCTGGAGTGGTATTATGGCTTTTGGTAAAACTAAAAAACCTATCCTTAAGCGAGTTAGTGAAAATATTTATGCGGGAGTTCGCTTAGGAGGAATGGGAGTGGCTTTAGGAAGTTTGTTAGGTGAAGAATTAAGTGAAATGATAAATAACGATTAAATGGCAACAACAGAGATAGCAACAGCAGTAGTAAATAAAATGTATGAAAACGATTTATTTTCGCAATGGCTGGGAATTGAGAGAGTAATTGTAGAGCCGGGAAGATGTGTGTTAAGAATGTTAGTTAAAAAGGAAATGCTGAATGGCTTTGGTATTGCTCATGGAGGTATAACTTACTCTTTGGCGGATAGCGCGTTGGCTTTTGCATCTAATTCACATGGTAAAAAATGTGTATCTGTGGAAACATCTATTTCTCATATCAAACCTCTAAAGGCAGGTGATTTAATTATTGCAGAAGCAGAGGAAATAAGTGTAACCAATAAAATAGGTATTTACCATATCAAAATAAAAAATCAGAATACAGAATTGGTGGCTAGTTTCAAAGGTACTGTTTACCGAACTTCTAAAGATTGGGAGTTATAAGCTACATCTTACAATTCTATCTTTTCCCTGTAAGTCTTTTATAATAGACACATTTTTATAGTTGTATTTCTCAAAAACAGATGAAGTTTCTTTTCCCAATGCTTCATTTATTTCCACAAAAACCTCTCCATTTTGGTTTAAAATTTCTTTTCCTATTTCCGCTATCCTTTTGTAAAAAACTAATGAATCATTAGTTGGTGTAAACAAAGCTAAGTGTGGTTCATAATTCAACACATTTCTTTTCATGTTGTTCTTTTCATCAGCATGTATGTAAGGTGGATTACTCACAATTACATCTACTTTTATATCAATTGGTGTAAATATATCGTGATGAATAAAGTCAACTTCTGCATTATTTAATTTTGCATTCTTTTGAGCTAAATCCAGCGCTTCTTTAGAAATATCAGTTGCTGAAACCCTTGAGTAGGGAAGATGTTTTTTTATTGAAATAGGAATGCATCCGCTTCCGGTTCCAAAATCAATAATGCTTGGATTTTTTGATTTATATTCTTTGATGATTAAGTTAACTAGCTCTTCTGTTTCCGGTCTGGGTATTAATACGTTCTTGTTTATTTTAAAAGTCAAACCATAAAATTCCCATTCACCCAATATTTGCGCTAAAGGCTTTTCACTAGCTAATTCTTTATGCAGGTTTACAAATTGCAAAATCTGTGACTCTGAAATTTTTTGATGTGGGTTATTGATATAATTTATCTTGTTTATTTTTAGGTAATGTTCAAGAGTAATAAAGAAAATAGTTTCGAGCTCTCTTTTTTCATAAATAGAACTAAGCTTTTCAAAAAAATAGCTTTTTAAAGAGAGTAGCGTATTGTCTTTTAAATTCAAACCCTAGATTTATGTCGCTAAGGTAAAAAGATTCGACTTTCAACTAAAACATATCTTTGTAGAAGTGAATATGCATGAAAAATATATGCAGCGTTGCCTTGAACTGGCAAAAAACGGACTTGGAAGGGTTTCTCCTAATCCTTTAGTGGGTGCTGTAATTGTTTATCAGGATAAAATAATAGGTGAAGGTTCCCATGCTGTTTATGGTGGGCCGCATGCAGAGGTTAATGCAATTAGCAGTGTAAAAGATAAATCATTATTAAAAGAGGCTACTTTATATGTTAACCTTGAGCCGTGTTGTCATTACGGAAAAACTCCACCATGTGCCAATCTTATTTTGGAGAATGGAATTAAAAAAGTAGTAATTGGCTCTAAAGACCCAAATGAATTGGTTGCCGGTAAAGGTATTCAATTATTGAAAGAGAATGGAGTAGAAGTAATAGAAGGTGTTCTAAAAGAGAAATGCGACTTTTTAAATAGAAGGTTTTTTATCTTTCATCAAAAGAAACGACCTTATATTATATTAAAGTGGGCAGAGTCCGCTGACGGTTTTATGGATATTGACAGGAGTAATGGGGAAGTAGGGCAATTTCAAATATCAGGCGAAGAATCCAAGAGGTTTGTTCATCAATTAAGAGCAAGCGAAGATGCAATTTTAGTTGGGATTAATACTGTGATTAATGATAACCCAAGTTTAACTGTTAGAGAAGTAATCGGAAAAAATCCTTTAAGAATAGTAATTGATAAGGATTTGAAAATCTCTAAAGAATCTAAACTGCTAACCGATGGAAATAGAACAATTATCTTCACCAATTCACAAAAGACATTAGGTCTAGTTTCAAAAGAGATTGAACTTGTTAATATTCCGTTTCAAGAAACTATTACTGAAATTGTTGATTACTTATATTCTTTAAACATTTCCTCCATAATTATTGAAGGAGGTCAAAAAACCTTACAATCCTTTATTGATTCAAATTATTATGATGAAATGATTGTATTAGTTTCTAAGCATAAATATCTAGTTAGTGGGCAGTTAAGTCCAAATATCAATAAGTTGAGATTCCAAGAAATTATCAATAAAGTAAATTATTTTAATAATATACAAAATATTGATAATAAAGAGGATGTAATTTATAAATCGATATAAATAATTGATTTATAAATAATTATTATTTAATAAAAATTAAAAATTATTAAAAGTTCTATTTTTTATCATTTTATCTATAAATTTTCATGTTTTTTTTTAACAAAATGACTATTTTTTTTGTTTTTGAAAAATAACAGGGGTAGTTTTGTGGCTAGAATTAAAATCCAATAAATATGAAAAAAATAGCTACTTATTTTGTTGTCTTATTAACGATTACCTCTACTTATACTGCACAAGCACAATCTTATATATTTACTACAGCTGGTGCTGTTGGGTCTACAGGTCCTACACAGGCTATGGTAAATACAGCATATTCTTCTACTAACCTTAATGGTAAAGTTACCGTAGTGGGAGGTATTCAATATTGGGTGGTTCCTACATCAGGGACATATCAAATAGAAGCTTGGGGTGGTCAAGGTTATGGTCCTTTTGGTGGAAGAGGTGCATACATTAGCGGAGATTTTCCATTACTAGCAGGAGATACACTTAAAATTTTAGTAGGTCAAATGGCAGGAGATTACTTAAATTATCCTGCTACTACCTATAATCACCAATTTGGTGGTGGAGGAGGTTCTTTTGTAACTACTACTAATAATACGCCTTATGTTGTTGCTGGTGGTGGTGGTGGAAACCATGGTACTTCTTATGTTACAAGCTGTGACGGACAAATTACTACTAGCGGAGCTTCAGGAGCAAATGCTTCAACCATTGGTGCAGGAGGTACAGGTGGTATGGGCGGATTACAGGCAAGTAGCGCAGACGGTGGTGGCGGTTTGTTGGGGAATGGTACCGGAGGTGCACAAGGAGTTGCTTTTATAAATGGAGGATTGGGTGGAAATAGTCAAGGTTTCGGAGGTTTTGGATGTGGCGGTGGAACAAGTAGCTGGAATAACTACAGAGGCGGCGGTGGCGGAGGCTACAGCGGTGGCGGTGGAGGAAACAACGGAGGAAGTTGTTGCCCTGCTGGTGGCGGTGGCGGCTCTTTTAATGCCGGAGCCAACCAAATAGCTACTGCTGGAGTTCAGACAGGAGACGGAATGGTAGTGATTACTCCGTTAACTAGTTCTCCTGATGATGCAGGAGTAGCCAGTGTAGATTCTCTAGACTTGTTCTGTTCAGGACCTCATGATATTTGGGTAACGGTTCAAAACTTTGGTAACAATCAAATAGATACTGTAACTGTAAATTGGTCTTATAACGGAGCTCTTCAAACACCAGTAAATGTTTTTCAATTATTAGACACGGCAGGCGGAACAAACCCAAATACTCTACAGGTAATGTTAGGTTCAAAAAATATCATTAATAAAGATACTATTGTAGTATGGACAAGTATGCCAAATAATATACAAGATACTGTTAACTCAAATGATACAATAATGAAAATAGTTACACCTTCCTTATCTGGTGTATATACAATAGGGGGTGTAGCTCCCGATTATACAACTTTTAATGCTGCTAATGCGGACTTAAACACCTATGGCGTATGCGGTCCTGTGGTAT
>JAUHYR010000098.1 GCA_030426475.1 Bacteroidia bacterium | reverse complement strand
CCATTAAGCGTTCCGTTTTGTCATCAACATTTACCATTTACCGAAAACACACCTTCTTATTTAGATTGGATTTCTTTGCCTTACATGAGATTGCCGGGATATTCCGAAATAGAGCGAAATGATATTCTAGTATTTAATTACCCTTCTGATACCTATTATCCTGTTGATCATAGAACGCATTATATAAAAAGATGTGTAGCACTTCCGGGCGATACCATTCAAATAATAAATGGTAATGTATATGTAAATAGTACGCTTATTAAAATGCCAAAAACAGCTTTAAATACCTATTTGGTTTCTGTCAATAAAAAGTTTGACTTAGAAACTAAAGCTGATGAACTTGGAATAATTGAAGGTAGAAATGTGGCCAAAAATATTTATGAACTTACACTAACTCAAGAACAATTATTACACTTGGTAAATGAAGAAGGAATTAAAAGTGTAGAGAAATTAAACTCAGATAGTACGGTTGTTTTAAGTTATATTTTCCCTTTTGATGATTACCATAAGTGGAATACAGATTATTTCGGATCTTTAATTGTTCCCAAAAAGGATTCAAAAGTTACTATAGATTCTACCAATTATAACATTTATAAAAAAATTATACAGCAGTATGAAAATTATACTCCTTTTCCCGATACGGTGACTACTTATACTTTTGAAATGGATTATTATTTTGCTTTAGGAGATAACAGACACAATTCATCAGATTCTCGTTTTTGGGGGTTTATTCCTGAAAATCACATTATCGGAACAACTAACAGAATACTATTTTCATACTCCAAAGATGATGGTTTTAACCGAGAAAGATTTTTAAAATTGATTGATTAAAAAATGGATAAAGTAATACTTTCTTCTTGTTATTTTGCTCCAATAAATTGCTACAAATTACTTGTAAATTCTAAAGAAGTAGTAATAGATTACTATGAGAACTTTATAAAACAGACCTACAGAAACCGTTGTGTGATATATAGCCCTAATGGTTCTCTTAATTTAATTATCCCGCTTGAAAAGAGAACAAATCATACGCCAATGAAAGATGTAGAAATAAGCTATGACAATAATTGGCAAAAAACTCACTGGAAATCATTGGAAGCAGCTTACAGACGCTCACCTTATTTTGAATTTTATGAAGACGATTTTCGCCCGTTTTATGAACTTAAAAAATGGAAGTATCTTGTTGATTTTAATACCGAAGCTCAAGAGTTAATATTTTCTTTATTGGATATTCATCCAACTATAGGCTACACAGATAAGTATTATCCATCAAAAGATGGTTATGTTGATTTCAGATGGATTAGCCCTAAAGCAAAGAATGATAAAAACTTTTTAGGGTCAACGGACTCCTACTCTCAAACATTTCAAGAAAAACATGGTTTTATAGCTAATCTAAGTATTTTAGACTTATTGTTTAATGAAGGAAACAATGCACCAACTTATCTAAATACTTAATGGAAGTAAAAAATTTTACATCTTTGGAAAACTAAACAGAAAGAAATGGCTAAAAAAACGGATTTAGAATTTAATAAAAATGAGGATAGCCTGAAGCTTTTAATTTCAGATATGAAACAAAAGGCATCTAAAATTGCTTTAGGCGGTGGAAAAGGAAAAATAGAAAAACATAAAGCAAAAGGTAAGTTAACGGCAAGAGAAAGGATAGAATATTTAGTTGACGATAAAAGTGACTTTTTAGAAATTGGACTTTTTGTCGGTGACGGAATGTATCAAGAAGAAGGCGGATGTCCTGCTGGAGGGGTTGTTGCAGGAATAGGAAGAGTTAGCGGAAAGCAATGTTTAATTGTAGCAAATGATGCAACCGTTAAAGCAGGAGCTTGGTTCCCGATTACTGCAAAAAAGAATCTTAGATTACAAGAAATATCTATTGAAAATAAGTTGCCAATCATTTATCTGGTAGATAGTGCGGGAGTATACTTGCCAATGCAAGCAGAAGTATTTGCCGATAAGGAGCATTTTGGAAGAATATTTAGAAATAATGCCGTAATGTCATCAATGGGGATTACCCAAATTGCTGCAATTATGGGTAGTTGTGTAGCAGGAGGTGCTTACCTTCCTATTATGAGTGATGAAGCATTAATAGTTGAAAAAACAGGCACTATATTTTTAGCAGGTTCATATTTAGTAAGAGCCGCTATTGGTGAAGATATCGATAATGAAACCTTAGGCGGAGCTGATACACATTGCGAGATTTCAGGTGTAACAGACCACAAATGTAAAGACGACAAAGCCTGTTTAGATAAAATCAAAAAGATTTTTGATAAAATAGGGGATTACAATAAGGCCGGATTTAATAGAATAAAACCTGCAAAACCTAAAGAGGATGAAAAAGAAATATACGGTCTTTTTCCTTTAGATAGAGCTAAACCTTACGATAGCCGAGAAATAGTTAAGCGTTTAGTTGATAATTCTGAGTTTGAAGAATATAAAGAAGAGTACGGAAAAACTATTTTTTGCGGTTATGCAAGAATTGACGGCTGGGCAGTTGGTATTGTTGCAAATAACAGACAAATTGTAAAAACAAAGAAGGGAGAAATGCAATTTGGAGGAGTTATCTATTCTGATAGCGCAGATAAAGCCGCAAGATTTGTTATGAACTGTAACCAAAAGAAAATTCCATTAGTTTTTCTTCAAGATGTAACAGGGTTTATGGTGGGTTCACGTTCAGAACATGGTGGAATTATAAAAGATGGAGCAAAAATGGTAAATGCTATGGCTAATTCTGTAGTTCCAAAATTTACAGTTGTTATGGGAAACAGCTATGGTGCCGGAAACTATGCTATGTGCGGTAAAGCTTACGACCCAAGATTAATGTTGGCATGGCCAACAGCAAAAATAGCAGTAATGGGCGGTGAACAAGCAGCAAAAACCTTGTTACAAATTCAAGTATCTTCTTTAAAATCTAAGGGAGAGGTAATTGATAAAAAAACGGAAGAAAAGTTACTCAAAACGATTACTGATAGATATAATGAACAAACATCACCTTATTATGCAGCATCAAATCTTTGGGTAGATGCTATTATAGACCCTCTGGAAACCCGTAAATGGATTTCTGCAGGAATTGAGGCAGCCAACCATGCTCCTATAGAAAAACCTTATAATGTGGGAGTACTCCAAACATAATATTATATTTGTTTTACAAAAAACTCTTAAATCACTATGAAAACAAACATTTTTAGACTTCTAGTCATTACTATTTCTACAGCTTTTTTAGTGGGTTGTGGTGGAAATGAAACACATGAAACCACTGATGAAACTATTGTAAAAGATACTGTTGTTGAGGTTGAAGTAGAACAGCAGGTTGATTATGCTTTGCCTTCACCATTAAGAGTGGCAAACATGTTTAAAAGAGCCGGATTGCCTTTTAATAGTAGTTTAATGAATTCTCCAAAAAACATTGAAAAATATGTTTCTAAAGATGTTCAAAAATTAAACTTTGGTGTTTATGCTGCAGATTTGGCGTATAGTGCATTAAACAATCAAAATCAAGATGCGATTTACTACTTACAATCTTTAAGTAATTTATCTGAAAAGATGTGGCATACCAATATATTTAGTAGTGTTGGTATTCTTAACCGATTTGAAAAAAACATTGGTAATGAAGATTCGTTAATAAATGTGCTTACTGATTTGCAAATGCAATTAGACGGTTATTTGGATGAAAATGGCTTAAGCCATAATGCCGTGCTTATATTTTCAGGCGCTTGGATTGAAACAATGTACATAGGTTCTCAAGTACTTGAAAAAGAACCAAACGAAAAGTTAAACTCTATTTTGGCCGAACAAGTGGGAGTTTTAGACAATTTATTGGGCTTGGCAGGCCAGTATAAAGAAGATGTCCCTGAAGATTTAACAAAAGATTTAGAAAAAATAAGTAACCATTTTGATAAATTCAGAGTAAAAGGGGATGATTCCGATGATGAAACAGAAAACATGTCTTTTTCTGTTGAGGAGCTAAATGCCTTAACAAAAGATATTACTGAAATAAGAACTAAAATCATCAACGGTTAATCTAACAGAAAAACTATTAAACTTTTGGACATGAAAAAAGTAGTTACCATTTTATTAGCTGTTTTAACTATAGGCCTGACAGGTGCTTTTAAAACACAAGACGATAACTCTTGTGATGCAGCTAAACTCAAAAATGAAGTGAAACCAAAGCTAGATCCAGACTTCAAATACGATTCATCAAAAATTACCAGAATTTCTACATCTTCTGACAATCAGGTTAAAGAAATTGAGGTGCCGTTATTTATCGGAGAAAAATATCGCTTTGTATTTAACGCTAAAGCAGCTCCCAAAGATGTTGAAATAGAAATTTACAATAAGCCAAATGGCTCTTCTAAAAGAAAGTTAATGTATTCAAGCAAGAAAGATAAAGAGGCTAATGGTATTTTTGTTTACGAGCCTGATAAGTCTAAAAAAATGTATATTAATTATAATATTCCCTCAACTTCTTCTTCTCAAAGAGGTTGCTTAGTATTTTTATTAGGGTATAAAATATAACCTATTAAAATCTTGAGAAACAGAAGGCAACATTAGTTGCCTTTTTTTATGCACTTTTCTTTATTGCAGGTTCATCTGATTATATTACTTTTGCAACGGGCAAGTCTCATACGACCAGCTCCCACTGAACTCCCCCAGGGTCGGAAGGCAGCAAGGGTAGGTGGTTGTAGCGGTGCGATGTGAGTAGCTTGCCCTTTTTTCTTTTTCTCCTTTATTTATATCACTTATAAATAACTGCAACATCACTAATTTAAGGAACTTACAAAAATCAGGTTTTAACATGATTTAAATAGCTTTTATTTCTTCCTTTAAACCACTATCTTTGCACTTCTGCAAAAATTGGAATGGATTATATTTTAGGAGTAGAGCTTAATCATCATAATGCGCCAATAGCCATAAGGGAAAAGGCAGCGTTAAACAAAGAGCAAACTATAGATGTGTTAGATGGCTTGTCTAGCCACTATCAGGAAATTTTTGCAATTTCTACGTGTAATAGGCTGTCTCTTTATGCAGTAGGCAAATCAATACAGCCAATGTTAGATGTCTTTGCAGGATTTGGTGTAAATAAAAAATACCTTTCACTTTATCCTGATACAAGAATGGCAATTAATAACCTTTTTTGTACTGCTTCAGGGCTTGAATCTCAGGCAATAGGAGAGCATCAGATACTGGGTCAAATAAAATCTTCACTAGAAGCAGCTAATGAAGCCGGATATGTAGGACCTGTGCTTAATAAGTTAGTAAATCACGCTGTATTTACTGGTAAAAAAGTAAGACAAAATACTAATATTGGTAAGTTCTCTACTTCATTGGCAACGGTTGGTTTTGAATTGATAGAAAAACATGGTTTTGATTTGAAAGAAACTACCATGTTGGTTATTGGAACAGGAAACATGGCCAACCTTGTAGCTACAGTTTTAGACAGGACAGGAGTAAAAAAGCTTTATGTGGCAAGTCATAATGAAGAAAGAGCCAAGCAAATGGCTAATGATTGGGGAGGTGAAGCAATTACCATGAATCAAATACATGAAGTTTTATATAAAACAGATATTATTATTGGTGGTACACAAGGTGAGGTAAACCTACTTACTGAGGAAAAAATTGAAGATAGTAAATGCACAAGAGCTCAATTAGCTTATAGTGGAGGTAGTCAAAAACTATTAATTGATTTTGGTGTTCCAAGAAACTTTAATTCAGATTTAAAAAATGTATCTAACGTTAACTTATACGATTTAGACGATATCAAAGAGTTGACTCATGAAAGTCTTAAGAAAAGATACAATGAAATTCCTGAGGCTGAAAAAATAGTGGATGAGGAAGCCCAATTTATCGTTGATTGGCTAAATGAAAGGACAGTAGCTCCAGCTATTGCAGAATACTGGAATAAGCTTGAGAATATTAGTCAAGAGGAGTTGAATTGGTTATTACCTAAAATGGGTGCGCTAGATGAAAACCAAAGGGCAGTTATAGAAAGGCTTGTCCATCGAATGATGAGAAGATTTTCAAACCCTGTTTTCAAACATTTAAAAGAATCATCAGCGGCTCACGAAGACGAAGAGTTAATGTCTGCAATGAAAGTTTTAGACGTCAACCAAAACTTCTATCAATCTCCTAAGAGAGTCATAAAAATTGGAACAAGAGGAAGCAAATTAGCCATAGCACAATGTACAATTGTTGTTGACCAATTACGTATAATGTACCCGGAATATGAGTTTCATATTAAAGTGGTAAAAACCGATGGAGATGCCGGAAATATTGATGTCTTGGGAGCATTTACAACTGCAATTCAGCAAGAATTAATTAAGGGGAATATAGACATTGCTTTTCATAGTTTTAAAGATTTACCGGCCAGAGATTTTGATAAAACAATTATTGCTGCTGTACCACTGAGGGAAGATGTAAGAGATGTTTTTATTTCAGATAAAGCTAATGACTTACATTCTTTGCCTAAAGGAAGTATAGTGGGTACGGGCAGTTTAAGAAGAGCAAAGCAAATATTAGCCGTCCGACCTGATATAGAAATTAAACATATTCAAGGAAATGTAGATACCCGTATTTCAAAAATGAAAAGAGGGGAATACGATGCCATTATATTAGCAGCAGCAGGTTTAAATAGATTAGAGGTAGATTATTCCGATGTAAGTCTAATGGATTTAGAGTTAATGTTACCTGCAGCGGGACAAGGTGCGTTAGCACTGGAGACCAGAAATGATGATAAAGAATTAATTGGTATTTTATCAAAAATTAATGATACTTCCACTTTTGATGCTGTTACTTCAGAAAGAAGAGTATTAATAGAATTAGGCGGTGGATGTAATTTCCCGATAGCTGTATATTCAGTAGTGCAAGGTGAAGATATAAAAATAGAGTCATTTTATGCATCTAAGGGAAATCATATTAAACTATCAAAAAGCGGAAAGCGAAGTGATTTAGAAAAACTATCTATTGAGCTGGCGAATGAATTAAAAACTAATGTTTTAAAAAAAAACTTAAATGAAGTCGAAGCCATTGAAGGGTAAGAGGGTATTGCTAACAAAAGCAGAAGAAGAATCTTCAGATTTTATTGAAATTTTAAAAGCGGCAGGTGCAGGAGGAGAATGTTTACCGTGTTTTGTACTTTCTGAAATTCCATTTCAAGTACCGGATTTAAAAAAAGTAACCAGCATTTTATTTACCAGTGCAAATGCAGTAAGCTACTTTTGTGATAAAGTTAAAATACCTGATGGAATTAAAATTGGAGCAATAGGTAATAAAACAGCAAAGTCAATTGAAAAGAGAGGGTACAAAGTTGACTTTGTATCTGACAAAAGTTCTGCCCTTGAGTTTGGTAAACTTGTTCCTAAAAATTTTGGACCAAATGTGTTGTTTCCATGCTCAAAAATTGCTTCGGGAGAATTAGAGCATATACTTTCAGACAGAAACTTTAAGGTAATTAGACTAGAAGTATATTCTAATAGATTTCAAATGCCTACAGAGGAAGAAATAAAATTTTACTTCAAAAAAGATTATGATTTTATTGCCTTTACCAGCCCTAGTTCTGTTGGAGGGCTGACTAAAATTATGCGTGATTATAAAATTAAAACCAAAGCCATACCAATAGCTATTGGTTCTACTACCAAGGCCATATTAGATAAAATGGAGTGGGAGAAGACAATTGTAGCTCGCGAAACAAGTATAGAAAGTATGGTAGATGCAATGATTAAAGCCTCTGAAAAATGATGTTTTCCAAGTCAAAAGAGCTTTATGAGAGAGGCTCTAAAACCTTAGTTGGCGCAGTAAATAGTCCCGTAAGAGCATTTAAATCAGTAGGTGGAAATCCTTTATTTATCCAATCCGGAAAAGGCTCAAAAATTACAGATGCTGACGGAAATAGTTACTTAGATTTGGTAGGTTCTTATGGTCCAATGATTTTAGGACACGCACATCCAAAAGTTTTAGAAGCTGTAAATAGTGCTTTGAATAAAAGTTTTTCATTCGGAGCTTCTACCGAAGCAGAAATTTTGTTAGCGGAAGAGGTGGTCAATACTTTTTCGGGAATGGAAATGGTGAGGTTTGTTAACTCAGGAACGGAGGCAGTTTTAAGTGCTATTCGTCTGGCAAGAGCAGTAACAGGAAAAAATAAAATCATTAAATTTTCAGGTTGTTATCATGGTCATAGCGATGCTTTATTAGTAGCAGCAGGCTCCGGTTTGGCAACTTTAAGTATGCCCGGAAGTGCAGGAGTTCCAAAAGAGGCAGTTGCCAATACTTTAATTTCAAACTTTAATGATATTGAAAGTGTAAAATCACACTTTGAAATTGACGGTAATGATATAGCAGCAATATTTATTGAGCCTGTTGCAGGAAATATGGGAGTTGTACCACCCAAGGAAGGTTTTTTAAATGAACTTCGAAAAATTACAAAAGAGAATAACGCATTATTAGTTTTTGATGAAGTAATGACAGGTTACCGTAAAACTTATGGAGGAGCACAAAAGCATTTTAATATTGAGCCCGATATTACCTGTTTAGGAAAAGTTATTGGTGGTGGTTTTCCTGTTGGAGCTTACGGTGCATCAAGAAGTATAATGGAGCATGTTGCACCATTGGGAAATATGTATCAGGCAGGTACATTATCAGGAAATCCAATAGCAATGGCAGCCGGTTTAGCTACTTTAACAGAATTAAAATCTCAAAACCCTTATGAGAAGTTTGAGAAAATTACCAGTCAAATGAAATCTGTTTTAGTAGATGAATCTAATAAGAAAGGAATTGCTATTAAGGTAAATCAGTTCGGAAGCATGATTAATCCGTTTTTTACTTCGGATGAGGTAACAGACTTTACTTCAGCACAAAAATGTGATACTGACTTATTTTCAAAATTCTTTTGGAATTTAATTCAAAATGGAATTTATATTCCACCGTCTCAGTTTGAAGCCTGGTTTTTACCTTCTTCATTAACAGAAAATGAAATTGACGAATTATTAACTGGTTTATCTAAAGCTATAAAAGAACTTTAATGGAGTTTAACGACTTATTTATACAAGCCTGTAAAAGGCAAAATGAAACAGGCAGAATTCCTTTTTGGTTTATGCGTCAAGCCGGAAGATTTCAAGCTACCTACAGAAAAATTAAAGAAACAAATACGATTATAGATATTTGTAAAAAGCCTGAAGTTGGATTTGAGGTTACTATGTTACCCGTCAATCAATTTAAACCCGATACTGCCATTATATTTTCTGATATTCTTATCCCTCTTGAATTTATGGGGATTAGTTTTGAATATAAAAAAGGCTACGGTCCCTTAATTCATAATCCTGTTAGAACAAAAGAAGATGTAGAGAAACTGACTTCTTTTAGTGTCGAAGAAAAATTACATTTTACAGGAGAGGCATTGGGTTTACTTAAAAGTAAGTTGACTATTCCGTGTATTGGTTTTGTTGGAGCACCATTTACGTTAGCTAGCTATATGATAGAAGGCGGACCATCAAAAAATTATGTTGAGTTAAAAAAAATGATGTATAATCAGTCAGACGTTTGGCATAAATTAATGAGTTTATTAAGTGATTTAATGGCTGATTATTTAATATTTCA
>JAUHYR010000097.1 GCA_030426475.1 Bacteroidia bacterium | reverse complement strand
TGTTGTTCCCACCACAATTGGAATATTATTATCAATAGCAAACTGAATATTTTTTGTGGCAAACTCAGGTCGGCTAAATTCAATAATGACATCTGTATTTTTGATATTTTCTTTGGTGATATCAGCAGAGTTTGAAGAAGTTATTTTTAATCCAATTTGATGCCCTCTTTGAACAGCAATTTGTTCAATCTCTTTACCCATTTTTCCGTATCCAAACAATGATATAATCATGCATTAAAATTTGAGTGTAAATTTAGAAGAATAATTAGGCTTTTTGAATATTCTTTGTGCTAAATAACTCATAGGGGAGTTATTTATTTTAAAAAAGCACTACTAAATTATAAGCGGAAAAATAAATAGATAGTTGGTTTAAATTCTTATTCCAAAGACGCATACGTCATCAATTTGTTCGTGAGTTCCTTTCCACCGGTCAAAGAATTCAAGCATTTTTTTCTCCTGCTCAGCCATAGGTAATGACGATATTTCAAGCAATAAATCTTTAAAGCCTGAAGTTTTAAGTTTTTTGTTTTTACTTCCGCCAAATTGGTCAATATATCCATCAGAGAATAAATAAATCAGATCCCCTTTTTCAAGTTGGGTTTCATGATTTTCAAAAGGTACTGGACTAGCAACGTATCCTACTGTTTGCCTGGTAGAAGGTAAAACAATTATTTCTTCATTTCGGATAATGAAAAGTGGATTGTTTGCACCTGAAAATTCTAATTTATTGGCATCAATATCCATTTTACAAAGGGCAATATCCATCCCATCTTTCACATTTTCATTAGAGCCGAAAAAAGAAGTGATGATTTCGGTAGATTTATCTAATATTAAGGAAGGTTTCGTTAATCCAAATTCTGTAACGCATCTATCTAAAGCCGTTGAGCAAGCAACACTAACCATCGCTCCAGGAACTCCATGGCCGGTACAATCACCCACCCCAAAAACTACCTTATTAGTGTTTTCAATATCTCTAAACCATATAAAATCACCGGCTACAATATCTTTTGGTTTATAAATTTGAAAGCTGTCAGGAAAATATTCCGATATATATTCTTGTTTGGGTTGTATTGAATTTTGTAAGTGTCTAGCATAGTTTATAGAGCTAGTGATTTCATTGTTTTTTTCTTCAATCTGAGCTTTCTGAATTGCAAGAACTTCATTTGCCTTTTTCTTTTCTCGTAAGCTTTTTAAGATATACAAAAGCAAAATCAGAATTAATAATCCGGCTCCTAATGCAAAATATAACTTAAGCCTTGCATTTTTTTCCTTTTCAATTGATACTAATAATTGTTGCTCTTTTTTTTCCTGCTGAATTTCATGTTGTCTATTTAATTCGTAGCTGGCCATTTCTGAACCCAACTCTATTTGGGCTTCATAATCATAAGCATTTACATATTTTTCATGATATAAAATGTAATACTTAAGTGCACTATCTTTCTGATTAATTGACTTGTAAGCTTTATATATATTTAAACAAGATTCTGCTTGATCATCATACTCAACATCAAGTTCCTCAAGAATTTTTAAAGCAGTTTTAAATTTAGCAATAGCACCGGTAAAATCTCCCTTATGCATAAATACTTCTGCGATGTAAAATAATGTGCTTGACTTTTGTTCATCAAAGTCTGTATTAACAGTGATTTTTTCGGATATTCGATACAAAGCTAAAGCAGAATCAACCAATGAAGACGGGTTCTCAGCAAAGTAAGGTTTATCATAAACTATCTCTCTAATGCTGTCAGGGCTGTAGTCTTTTATATTAAAATAAATCGTTCCGATTTGATTTAACGTATTTACCAAATCACCTACTGTTCGTTTATTTGAATTTGTATCTCTTCGTATTTCAAGTGCCAATAGTGCATATTTATATGCATTTTTATAATCTTGCTGATTTCCATAACTAATGGAAATATTATGAAGTGCCATAGCTTTATTTGCATTGGAACTATTTTGGTTTGCTAAGACTAAGTTTTTTTGAAAAAATTCAATAGCCTTTTCATAATCATGTAGTTCTGTATATATCTTACCAAAATTATTATACAAAAAACTTATTTCCTTTTCTGCATCTACCTTTTCATAAATGCTTAGCGACTTATGGAAGTAATTCAAAGCAATAGGATGGTTATTTTTTTGTAGATAAACCAATCCTATATCACTATATCCACCGGCAATACCAAGAGTGTCTTTAAGCTCAATTGCTAATTCAATGCCTTTGCTAAAATTAAAAATTGCTTTCTCAAAAATTCCCTGATAAGCATATACAATAGCCAAATTTTTGTAGGCAACACCAAGGTTCTGTTTGTAGTCAGTACCATTTAATACTTTAATCACTTCTTTATATTCTTTTTCTGCTAAGTCATACTTACCGCTAAACAAAAAATGATTCCCTAATCTAATACAAGAAAGGCCATGCTGCTTCAAAAATTTATTTGAAACTGCACTTCTTTTAGCTATGTCTAGATAATAATATGTAGAGTCTGTTTTTCCTTCGTCAGACATTATACTTGCTAATTCTATAATAGCATCTATCCTTTCAGGAGTATTTACCTTACGGTTTACAATAGAATATAAGCTATCTCGTATTGACTGAGAAAAACAAAAAGATACAGAAAAAATAAAAGCAGTAAAAAGAAAATTCTTCAAGGTTGTAGTTTTGGTTCACAAATTTGGTTAAAATAAATAACCTGGGAAAGTATTGAACTTGAGTTTATTTAATATAGTTTTGCCAAGAATTATATGGCAAAGCTGAAAAAAGGGATTATCAGAAAAATTTTTCGCATATTTTTAAAAGTATGCTTATGGTTCTTTGCTATTACTTTTTGCTGGGTTTTGCTTTACCGATGGGTTAATCCACCTATTACATATTTAATGGTTGAGCGATGGATAGATTGTGAGAAAAAAGAATGCTCAATTAATAAAACATGGAAAGATTACGATGAAATAAACGAAAACATGGTGTTGGCTGTGGTTGTAGCTGAAGATCAAAACTACTTTAAACATTATGGTTTTGACTTTGGCGCTATAAAAAAAGCCATGAACTATAATGAAAAAAGTAAGAAAAAAAGAGGTGCAAGTACTATTAGCCAACAAGTGGCAAAAAATGTTTTTCTATGGCCCGGTAGAAGTTGGATTCGTAAAGGATTTGAAGTTTATTTTACTGCTTTAATAGAATTACTCTGGAACAAAAAAAGAATTATTGAAGTTTACTTAAATGTAATTGAATTAGGAGACGGCATTTATGGCGTAGAAGCAATCTCAAAAAAATGCTTTAAAAAATCTGCCGGTAAACTTAGCAGAAGCGAAGCCGCTTTAATTGCAGTAACTCTACCCAATCCACTTAAAATGAATGCTTGCAGACCCACAGAATATTTAAGAGGAAGGCAAAGTTGGGCAATGAATCAAATGAGGCTTTTCGGAGGAACAAAATACATTGATAAATACATTGAACCTAAGGATAAAAAGAAATAGCTAGAAATTCAGTTTTAAATAAAAACCTGAATATAATCCTGTTGTGTTTAAATTAAAATTAGGTGCTACATTAAGTGATAAATCATCGCTTACATCAAAATAAAATAAATGAGCATCAACCGCTGCATCTATTACATTTAAAGCATACACCACTACTGTTCCAATCACAAATAAATCTCTGTTTCGCCTATAATATTCAGTAAGTGTAAGCAAGTTTGCATCGCTATATAAAGGCAGGTCATCAACCGTAGTAGGATCATCATCTACCCTTAACAAGTATGCAGATTTAAACCTTTTAAATTCCTGATGATTTTTATTTGCAAAGTAAAGTGTAGTTGCAATACCTGCATACACAATTGGAATTTTCCAGTATTTTTTGTTGTAGGCTTGGCCTAAACCGGGCAAAACAGCAGAAAACAATGCCGCCTTTTTAGGAGAATGTTTTACGGTGGTATCTATAGGAAGCGTATCGGCCTCAATTACCTTTTTTTGTGCAAAAGCAGAAAAGCTAAAACCAACAAAAAGAAGTAGAAAAATGAAAGGTTTAATTTTCAAAAACGGATGTAATTCGTTCAAAATCATCTTTAGAGTTAAAAGCAATAACTATCTTTCCTTTACCTTTATTGTTCTTAACAATCTCCACTTTTGTTTTAAATAAGTCATGGAGTTCAGATTTTAACTTGAGTTCAGAAAAGGAAAGATTACTTTTTTCTTTTTTGCTTTCTCTCTTGGCTTTTTTATCTTCCTTGGTTTGAATAGTATAGCCTCTTGCCATTTCCTCCACTTGCCTTACAGACAATTCATTTTCTTCAATCTCTCTAAAAATAGCTAGCTGAATTTCTTCATCTTCAATGCTTACCAATGCTCTTGCATGTCCCATTGAAATTTTACCATCTCTTAAAGAATGTTGAATTTCAGCCGGAAGGTTTAAAAGTCTTAAATAGTTAGTTATGGTTGAACGCTTTTTTCCAACTCGTGTACTTAATTCCTCTTGTGTAAGATTACACTCCTCTATCAACCTATTATATGAAAGTGAGATATCTATTGCGTTTAAATTTTCACGCTGAATATTTTCCACTAAAGCCATTTCAAGCATAGCTTGGTCATTAGCAATTCTTATAAAGGCAGGAATTTTAGTTAGTCCGGCTAATTTTGAAGCTCTAAATCTTCTTTCACCCGAAATAAGTTGAAACTTTCCCTTCCCCATTTTCCTAACGGTAACGGGTTGAATAATTCCCAACTCCTTAATAGACTCAGAAAGTTCTTCTAATGCTTCCTTTTCAAACTCATTTCTTGGCTGAAAAGGGTTTGCTTCAATAGATGCAATATCTAATTCGGCAACAGAACCAACAAGAGCTTCTCTACCCTCTTTAGTTTCTGCCAAAACATCTGTATCACTATTCGTTAGTAATGCGCTTAATCCTTTTCCTAATGCGGGTTTCTTACTCATCTTCTAATTGGATAATTTTTTCTTCTTCTTTGAGTCGTGTTAAGTTATTCTTTTGAAGAATTTCTCTTGCTAAATTCAAGTAATTTAAAGCACCTCTTGACTCTGCATCAAACATAATGGCTGCTTGTCCATGACTTGGAGCTTCTCCTAATTTAGTATTTCTTTGAATAATGGTATCAAAAACTAATTCCTGGAAGTGAGTTTTTACTTCTTCAACTACTTGATTTGCCAATCTTAAGCGAGCATCGTACATAGTTAAAAGTAATCCCTCAATAGATAACTCTGTATTTAATCGTGATTGAACTATTTTAATCGTGTTCAATAATTTTCCTAAGCCTTCTAATGCAAAATATTCGCATTGAACCGGAACAATAACAGAATCTGCAGCACTAAGACCGTTTACGGTAATCAAACCTAATGAAGGAGAGCAATCTATAATAATAAAATCATATTGGTCTCTGACTTTATTTAAAGCCATTTTCATCATTTTTTCTCTGTTCGGAAGATTAATCATTTCTATTTCCGCTCCCACTAAATCAATATGAGCAGGAATTAAATCAAGATTAGGAGTTTCAGAATGCAAAATGGCATTTTGTGGCTCTACCTCATTAATCAAACATTCATAAATACTACTTTTTACGTTTCTCGGGTCAAAGCCAATTCCGGAAGTGGCATTTGCCTGTGGATCGGCATCAACCATTAACACCTTATTTTCCAATACACCTAAACTAGCAGCTAAATTAATAGCTGTAGTAGTCTTGCCTACTCCACCTTTCTGATTTGCTATTGCAATGATTTTTCCCATAATTTTATATTTCTATACTGTCTCCAATGTTAATTAAAATCAACTCTTTCCCCTTTTCTTTAAAACGCTTAACGGCATCAGCCATATCTATTTCAATAGGCGGGAAAGTATTATAATGCATTCCTATTATTTTGTCACATTTAACGAAATCTGATGCTTTTATTGCGTCATCAATTCCCATGGTAAAGCAATCACCAATAGGCAAGAAAGCAACATCAATTTTCACTTCTTCTGGGATGAGCTTCATATCCATTGTTAAAGCAGTATCGCCCGCATAATAAATATTTTTATCGCTTGACTTAATGACAAATCCTCCGGGATTACCACCATAGCTTCCATCGGGCAAACTACTGGAATGAATTGCATTCACATACTTAACACTTCCAAAATCAAATTTAAAAGTACCTCCATGATTAAGCCCCTTTCCGTTTTCAACACCTTGTTTTTCCAACCAAGTAATAATCTCATAATTCGAAACTACCACAGGACTTGACTGATGAGCAATAGCAACCGCATCCGCAATATGGTCGCCATGTCCATGAGATACCAGCATGAAATCAGGCTTTATGTTTTCAATCTTAATGTCTTTTGCCTTAGGATTAGGAGTAATAAAAGGGTCTAACAAAATTGATTTTCCACTTATGTTCAACTCAAAACAAGAATGTCCGTAATAAGTTACCTTCATTTATCTACCAATTTTTGTTACAAAACAAGTTTGTATTTGCTTTTAAAAAGTTTAAATGGTTCTTTTGCAAAAGCAGTCCAAAAATACAACAAAATATAGGGGTTGCATGTTTAGTTATTAACTTTTTATAAACATAATTTAATGATTACAGTAATTTCTGCAACCAACCGACCTGAAAGCAATACCATGATAGTTGCCAAAGAATATTTTCAACAAATTTCGCAGAAAACAAATGATGTAAAACTGCTAAGTTTGATAGATGTATTTGAAAAATTTGAGTTAAATAAAATGTATGGATTTGAAGATAAGCAGTTTAATAAATACATTGACAAATACATTGATGCTGCAGATAAATTCGTTTTTGTAATTCCCGAGTATAATGGTGGTTTTAGTGGTGCCTCCAAACTGTTTATTGACTCTATAAAACCCGCACACTTTAAAGGTAAAAAAGCCGCTTTAGTTGGAATTTCTTCAGGAAGAGCAGGAAATTTAAGAGGTCTTGACCAATTTACAAATGTGCTTAACTATTTAAATGTTACGGTGCTTCCTTTCAAAAACGCAATAGCTCACGTTGACGGAATAATTGTAGATGAGTTAGTTACAGATGAAAAAACAAAAGTGTTTATTGGAAAGCATGTAGACCAAATACTGGCTTTTTAGTCTCTCATCATCTTGGTTAATTCAATAACGGTTTCATTTGCTCTCTTAACGATGTAGTTTTTCTCGAAACCTTGCTTAGCATACTCTATCACTTCAATAAACTCTGTGGAGAGTTCAGGGTATTGTTTAGCAATTTTCAGCATCACTTCCATGGCATACATTTTCACATATCCCGCTTCTATTTCTCCTTTTAACATGGCAATACAAACGTCTGCAACAATACCTAAGTTTTCAGAGTTTAACTGAATATTATTAAGGGTAATCAGCAAACAACCTACTTGGCTAGGATGCTCTATTTCTTCTAATCTTAAGATTATTCTATCTTGATTTTCTTCAATAAACTTTTTATTCTTTTTGGAATAATGACTTAATGCCCATGCAGCTCTCCAACTAAAAGGGTGTTCATTTACTAATGCTAAACTCAATAGTTCCTTAGCCAAATCGGGCCTTTTCTTTATCTCACTTAATAAAAAATCAATTTTCTTTTTTGAGGAAGTATTGAGTA
Source organism: Bacteroidia bacterium (assembly GCA_030426475.1). GTDB lineage: Bacteria > Bacteroidota > Bacteroidia > Flavobacteriales_E > Vicingaceae > CALALS01. The sequence goes on along the minus strand of JAUHYR010000097.1, from coordinate 2,022 downwards.
TTTGTTTTATTTTTTCCATTAAAAAACCCACTCACAAAATGTGAAGTGGGTCAAAATTAAAACTATTTACTATAATTATTTGTCGCCTAAGTCATCAAAGCTAACATCGGTAAACTCCTGTGCTACTTTTTCTACAATTTCTTCACCCTGTTCAGCTTTTAACTCTCTAATTTTGTCAACAGACTCATTTAACCCTTCCAAAAACTTTTCAAAGTCTTCTTTATATAAAAACACTTTGTGTTTCTCATAAAAGAATTTACCGCTTCCATCATTTGCAAATCTTCTTTTGCTTTCGGTAATGGTTAAGTAGTAATCATTAGCTCTAGTAGATTTTACATCAAAAAAGTAAGTTCTTTTTCCGGCTCTTACTGATTTAGAAAACACTTCGTTTCCTCTTGAATTATCTTCTCCGTTTTCTGAATTATCGTTCACTTGCATCACTTAATAGTTTAATTAAAAATGAGTTAATCAAACAAATTTATCCAAATTAATCGACACAAACCAAGTTTTTAACGATATTTTTTTCAGATTGGTATAAAATTATATGCGATTTAACCGAAATTAAAAAAAATTAAATTTGGACTTTTTCCGCAAGCTCCGATAACTGCTGATGATAAATATCGGCATAAACTCCGTTTAATTTTAACAAATCATCATGTTTTCCTGCCTCACAAATTTCACCGTCTTGCAAAACAATGATTTTATCGGCATTTTGGACTGATGAAATTCTATGGCTAATAATAATGCTGGTTTTATTTTCCATAATACCTTTCAGATTATTTAATATTTTTTCTTCTGTTTCAGTATCAACAGCCGAAAGACAATCGTCAAAAATTAAAATTTTAGGGTTTTTAATGATAGCACGAGCTATGGAAACTCTTTGTTTTTGCCCGCCCGATAAAGTTATTCCTCTTTCTCCAAGCATTGTTTCATATCCCTTGGGAAAATCAATAATATTATGATGGATGTGAGCATTTTTAGCTGCCTTTTCAATTATTTCCGGAGATTCTGCTAATTTCTTTTCTCCAAAAGCTATATTGTTAGTAATGTTATCTGAAAATAAAAAGACCTCTTGTGGAACATAACCTATATTTTCACGCAAATTATTCAGATTAATTTCATTAATGTTTTTGTCATCAATTAAAATTTTCCCTGAAGTTGCGTCATAAAGTCTTGTAATAAGATTAGCAATCGTTGATTTTCCGGAGCCGGTTCTGCCTATAATAGCAATAGTTTCGCCAGGGTTCACAACAAAGCTTGTATTTTTTAGTGCTTGAATATTTGTATGAGGATAGGTAAAGCTTACATCCTTAAACTCAATTTTACCTTTAATTTCGGTAATGGCTTCGGTAGGATTTACAATTTCAGGTTGCGTATGTAAAAATTCATTAATACGTTCTTGCGATGCTGCTGCCCGTTGTATTAAAGAAGTTACCCAACCCAAAGAAGCAACCGGCCATGTCAATTGATTTACATAATAAACAAACTCTGCTATATTACCAGTAGTAATATTTCCTTTAATTGCCTCCAAACCACCTATATAAATAGTAAGCGTTGTGCTTAAACCAATTAACAGCATCATAGTTGGTAAAAAGAAAGAGTGGGTTCTGGCTAAAGACAATGCTTTAGTTTTATATAGCTTACTTTCTTCTTCAAACTTTTGAAATAAAAACTTTTCTTTTACAAATGACTTAATTACTCTTATCCCTGAAAAAGTTTCTTGTGAGAGTGTAGAAATAGTAGATAGCTGTGCTTGTACCCGCTCGCTTTTTCTATTAATAACACTACTTACCTTGTAAATTAGAAATGACAGCACAGGCAAAGGCGCTAAAACAAAAATGGTAAGCCTTACATTAATGCTAGCCATAGTTGCTATAACCATCACAAAAAGAACAACTAAGTTAATTGTGTACATAATACCCGGCCCAAGATACATCCTCACTCTACTAACATCTTCACTAATTCTATTCATTAAATCGCCTGTATTATTCTGCTTGTAAAAACCTAAATGCAGTTTTTGAT
>JAUHYR010000096.1 GCA_030426475.1 Bacteroidia bacterium | reverse complement strand
GTCGTAATTAGTTTCTAAGTCAAAATTGGTAAAGTTTAAAGTAACAGAGTTTGCTCCTGTAGGAGATATAAGTGTTAATGTTCTTTCATCGTTTCCGTAATTTCCTGTATTACCACCACTATCATAAAAATTTCCTGAACTTGCAGTTAAAGTTGTTGGAGTAGGGGTTCCGTTTATTAATCTATAATATCTTTCCCAGTCCCAATATATTCCAGGGTCGGTATGACTTTGATTTGGATAATGTTGATGACCTTTTATTCTAGTACAACTTCCTAATGTATTAGTTCCTGAAGAGGAAGGTCCATAATATGTTCTAAGAGGAGAAATTCCGTAAGTAGTGTTTTGCGTTACGTCTAATGACAAAGCTGCCGAAGCATTATACATGGCTGTGGTGTACCAAGACGGATTGCTAACATATCCTTCATGTTCGTATCCAATAGTATAGGGGTTTTCTGAGCCAACATGCCATGCTTTAATACTTTCATATACCATTTGTGTGATTTGACCATCAGAAGATCGGACAACGTAATGGTAGGAAACATTGGATGAGCAGTTTTTTGCCCATGAAATTGCACCTGCATAAGTTCCCTGAACAGTGTGAATAGTAACGTGAGTAACAGCAGTTCCTCTTGTACTGTAGTTGCACGATGGTGCAGGATCCCAAATAGCAGGAGGGTAGTCAGGTGACTTTAGTCCACCTGAATTAAAGTGGTTTCCTTGTTGATTGTAAATTCCGTTAGGAGTAATTTTTACATACGGAGCAGAAAGGATGTCTAAATTTCCTCCAAAGAGTTGTCCAAAATCTAGGTTATAATTAGGAAACCCATATTTATTTTGATTATTTGGGTCATCTAAAAAGCTATATACTGCATATAAATGCGATTGAAGTGCATACTCACTTTCTATTTTAGTATAAGGAATTTCGCTTAGTGCAACTAAAATAGGAATATGATCTTGCGGATGATTAGAAGTTATACCTAATTCACTTTTTATAGTTGAGTATGCTTTTGCATAAGCATCAGCAGCTTTTTGTGGATTGGAAACAATAGCGTTTTCTGAAATTCCAGATTTTAGCGAAACATAAGTCAAGGTGTTTTTAAAATAATTCTGTCCGTTTTTAATTAACCCGAAAGAAGTATATGCAGTTGGTAATCCGATACAGCTTTTCTCTTGGTTTCCATCCAAAAATTCAAAGCGGGTTTGAGTGAATGCAATTGCTTCCAGTATTCCTTTTGGAATAGCTTGATGTTTTTGATACGTATTATTGAAATAGGCTTGTTGAGAGTTTTCGGGTAGTTTATCTTCCGATTGCGAAAACGAATAAAATACTACTAAACTGGCTGTTAAAACCAATAATAATTTCTTCATAGTCAAATTGCTTAATATACTGTAGTTTCGTTTACGAAATTACGAAATTCAATTAGGGTAAAAAAATGAATTTATAGGTTATTATAGACCAATAATAAAGCCACCTCTGAATACAAAAGGACTCACGTAGAATGAGCTTTGTTGTTTCCATAGTAGGTCATACATTCCCATTAGATAAAACCCTGCATTGTCACTAAACCTTAATACATATCCACCACCTACAAGGGCCCTGTCTGCATAAAACTTAGTGGTGTTTCCGCTTCCTACAATTAGCGGGTAGTAAAGCCTTTCGTATTCAGCATGAAGAAACAAATCTTCAATAACAAAAAATCTGGAGAATACACTACCACCATAAACAGAATAGCCAATTTTGTAATAATTATCTCTAAAATATGTATACGATGGAGTAACGCCTACAGAAAGTTGTTCGGTAATTTTATATCCTACTAATGGCGATATTCCCACAACGGTATAAGTTCCAAATTGTAATTGAACATTCCCGCCATAATAAAGTCTGTCGGCAAAACTTGGTTTTTCACCTCTACCTTTATTGCTGGTGGGGTTAGGAGAAGGTCCGTAATCTTGTGCTGACATTAGTCCAACACACAGAGTAAATAGTATAATGAATAATGTTTTCATTGAGCTGCAAAAGTAATGATATTACTTATAAATTGATTCATAGTATTTAAAACTTCTTCGGGTTGGTTTATATGAGGAGAGTGTGCGGCATTTTGAATGATTTTACTTTCACTAAACCCTTTCACGTTTTTGCAAATGCTTTCCACTTGTTTTGCTGTACCGTATTCATCTTTTTCTCCTTGTATCGCCAAAACCGGACACTTTATTTTTGACAAGAGTGACTCTATATTCCAATGCCTGAATTCTTTTGTTTGCCATGTATCTGACCAACCATAAAAAATACTGTCTGTTTTTTCTCCATGATATTTTTTCAGAGCATTTCGGAGTTTTATATTTTCTTCGTACAGCTTTGTAAAAGTTTTAATTCCATCTACACTTATTTGTTCTACAAAAACATGTGCAGCCATGGTAATGCATCCAACTAAGTTTTTGGGTTGAGTAGATGCGTAAACTAACGCAATACTTCCACCGTCAGAATGTCCGACAAGAATGATAGGTTGATTTAAGTTTAATTTTTCAATTAAAAGAGGCAGGTTTTTTTCACCTTCTATATTTAAATAATCGATTGGTCTTTTTTCCTGTAATGGAGTGGAGGTTCCATATCCATACCTGTCAAATACAATTCCATCAAGCTTTGTTGCAGTACATAATTTTTCAGGAAAGTCTTTCCATTGCTCAATACTTCCCAAACCTTCATGAAGAAATAATAAAACCGGTTTTTGAGGCTGACTATTGTCTAACTTTTTTACACCTAATACAATATTATTTCCAATATCTATCTTATCAAATTCATATTTCATAAATAACCTAACTCTTTTGATAATGGAATGTGAGACATAACAAAAATACCTTCACCTTCAGCAACTACTTTGTTTTGGTGATTAAACAATTGTGCTGAAGCAATATAATTTCCATTTGAACTTTGCGAAATTACTTTTCCTACAGCTTTTATTTTTCCTTCGGTAACGGGCCTTATAAAACGTATTTCAAAGCTTTTGGTATATAAAAAGGTAGTTTCAACTAGTGCTGCAGATGCAAAATAAGCAGCATCATCCAGCATTTTAAAATATACTGAGCCATGAAGTGAATTTGCCGCATGAAAATAGTCCGGTTTTACTTCAATGCTAATTTCACATGTTGAATGGGTAATGCTTATTTCAGGCTCATAAATTAATTTGTTAATAGGAGCGCTTAAATACATATTTTCTAGTTTCTTAAAATGTTCTTCTGCCATTATTTCCAAACTTTTTCTTTGTCCGTTACACCCAGTCCAAATAAAGCAAAATCATACTTTATCGGGTCGTTTTTATCAAATTTTTTGAGGTTGTCGGTTAGTTCTTCAACACTTTTCCAGTTGTTCTGTGGTGAATTTAGTAAACCTAACTTTCTGGCTACATTGCCTGAATGAACATCTAAAGGACACATTAACTCAGACGTTTTTATATTTTTCCAAATTCCAAAATCGACTCCGTTTCTGTCTTTCCGAACCATCCAACGTAAAAACATATTCAGCCTTTTAGCTGCTGAGCCACTGCTGGGGCTTGAAATGTGTTTTTCACTTCTTTTTAGGTGTTCTGTTTTTAAAAATATAGTTCTAAAATTATCAATAGCTTCTTTTGCTGTCTTTTTTGTTGAAAAAGTCTTTTCAAGCCCGCCATTGTTGTAAATATTGTTTAATGATTGCATAAAAAACAACAAATCATCACTATTAAAAGTTCGATGCTTAAATTTTAATAAGGTTTTTAAATCTTTATCAGAATGATTAAGAACAAAATCATGAGGCTGCATTTCCATTAATTGCATTAATTCTTTCGATTTCTTAATAATTGTAGTACGTTGTCCCCAGGCAAAGCTGGCGGCAAAAAATCCTGAAATTTCAATGTCTTCCTTTTTTGTGAAAAGATGTGGCACAGAAATTGGGTCTAGTTCAATAAATGATTTTTGATTGAATTCATTAACTTTAGACTCTAATAAATTGTAAATCTGACTTTTCGGCCATCCTTTGTTAACTTTTTTTAACATATTAATACAACAATTTTGTAACTCTTTACGTAAGACTAACTAATTTGACTTTGATTTAAATAATGTTTAGACACTTACTCATATTTTTATTTATAGTTCCTGTGTTTTCTTTATACGGACAACATGAGGAGAATTCTGAAATATATGTTGCTTTAAAAGTTGAGGGCGAAGATACTACTTATGCCTATTACATTGCACCCTATGAGGTAATCGATAAAAAACCTTACGGTAATAAGAGAATGGATAAGCGCTACGCTTATTTAAAGTATCATGTGAAAAAGCTTTACCCTTATGCTAAACTTGCCGGTGAAAGACTAAGGGAATATAATGAAGAATTGGCGCAAATAAAGTCTGAAACCAAGCAAAAAGCTTTTATGAAAAAAGTAGAAAAAGAGTTAATGGCTGAATTTGGTGATCAAATGCGTGATTTAACCGTTTCTCAAGGCCGTATCCTTATTCGATTAATTGATAGGGAAACAGGTGATACTTCCTATGAATTGGTAAAAGAGCTAAGAGGTGCTTTTTCAGCATTTTTTTGGCAGTCTTTAGCCCGTCTGTTTGGTAATGACCTGAAAATGGAATTTGACCCTGAAAATATTGAAGAAGATAGAATAATTGAAGATATCATTCAGGGAATAGAAGAGGGGTATATTTAATCAATTCGTTTGTATAAATAATACCTTTCAGTTTCCAAAGGAAGCTTTTCATAGGTGTTTGGTCTAGGGAAATCAAGGTCTTTTTCAATAATGTAATATTCTCTTTGATTGTCAGATTGGTCAATCGAGATATTAAAATACCGGATTAAATAGCACTGTAAATCCCATGAGTCTTGCATTTCTTCACTCATATTGATAGTGCTGTGAGACGGTATAATTTCTCCAAAAAGATATACGTCATGCAAAATATCTGCATTTCTGCTGGTTTTTCCTTTTTGCATACTTACTACGATTAAACTTGCAATCAATAACACTGCTGATAGTACTTTAAATACTTTAAAGCCATTTGATTTAATATTTATTTTGTGAATTAATAAAGCAACTCCCGGAGCGATAAAAAGCGAAAGCCCAATTGCCCAAAATGGAAGTGAGTGAACAAAGTAAAATCCTTTTTGAACTTTAGTAAGCATTAGAGCTAATGAACCACTGGCTCCAATTAAGCAGAATAAAATAGCTAGTTTGTTATGATTACTAAAATGTGTTTGGCTTATCTTTTTAATTCTAAAAATGATAAGAAAAATAACAACCGGAATAATTACAGGCAGAAGTTCACTAAAAAGTCTTCCTACTACCCAAAAATGGCTGTCAACCGTATGAGCATCTTCAACCCGTTTCATTAACCTAAGTTGAACGTAAGTGGTTAAGCTTTCATTTGCAACAGGATGAAACATTAATAAAGAATAAATAACAACAGGAATTGCTATTAATAAGAGTGTATAAAGAAAAGCTTTACTAAAACTAAAATCTCTAAATACCAACCAGTAAAACCCAATAACTCCTAACGGAAACAGTCCGGGAACACCTTTGCATAGTGAAGCACAAAAAATAAATATTCCGGAAAGAATAATATTGAAGATTATTTTTTCTTTAGTAATCATCCCCTTTAATGAAAAATAAACAGCTAATAAGGTAAAAATACCCATGGTGTTTTCCTGCATATTATTTTGATACGACCAGAAACAAACAGGGATAATTATCCAGAAAAAAATGGGTAACCAGCTAATATTAGCTGAAAGCTGATTTTTAGCAACTAGTTTCCAGGTTTTGTGAATTAGAAAAGCGGTAAAAAGACAAGCAAGAAAAGTATAGATTCTTTCGGTGTACATACTGTTTCCAAGTATTTTGTAAAACAAAGACTGTATGCCAAATGTGAGTGGGGGATGTTCGTGAAATGTATAAAGCCCTGCTAAACCATATTCACTAAACTTAGGAAACCAGAAAGTACCAATACCATTCCCTAAGTTTTTGGCTACAGAGGTATATAACATGGCATCCATGAACATTCCGTCCTGGATAAGAATATACCCAACTAAACTAACAATAGTAGTTAGGGTAATAAGCCAAAAAGGAAGTTGGAGTTGATTTTTCATTTTTTAAAACTCATGCGAAATTAAGTGAACTATTTATTTTAACAAATATTGGTGGTCGATGAATATTTTATATTTTCGCTTTACAAAACCTAAAACTATCTAAAAATGAAAGCTTTAAAAATATTATTGGGAGTTATTATAGCTCTTGTAGTAGTGGCTGTTATACTAAGTTTTATCGGCCCTAAATCATACGATATAAGTCGTTCTGTAGAAATAAATGCTCCCAAGGCAATTGTGTGGGAACATGTGGGAAGTCTTGAAGCAATGGATACTTGGTCGCCATGGAATGCTTATGATACTACTATGACAAAATCTTTTGAAGGAAACAAAGGAGAAGTTGGTTCAATTACTAAATGGTCATCAACTAATGAAAATGTGGGAGAGGGTTCGCAGGAAATTATTGCTGTTGCTGACGGCAGAATTGATACTAAACTTCGTTTTGTTAAACCGTTTGAATCTGAAAGTGATGCGTATGTGGTGGTAGAAGAAACAGAAGGCGGTTCAAAAGTTACTTGGGGGTTTAAAGGAGAAAATGGTTTTATTTCCAGAATATTTATGGTTTTTATGGATATGGATGCTGCCATTGGCCCTGACTTTGAAAAAGGACTGGCGATGCTTAAAGCAAATTGTGAGGAAGCTGCTGCTAATGCTAAACCAACTTATGATATTCAGGAAATAGAATATGCCGGTAAAATATTTATTGGTAAAAAGGATACCGTAAAATTTGCTGATATGGCTCAATTCTTTGGAACTAATTTTGGAGCTATTTCCACAAGCTTAGGTCAAAGTAATAGAGAAATGTCCGGAGCGCCAAGCGGAATTTATTATATGTGGGATGAGCCAAATATGCAAACATTTATGGCTGCTGCTATACCTGTTGCTGAAGATAAAGAGCTTGAAGGTTTTGAAAAAATAAATGTAGCTCCTTCAAAAGCATTACATATTGCTTATTATGGCCCTTATGAGGGTTCTGCTGAAGCTCATTATGCTATGGATGCTTATATGAAAGAAAAAGGATTGGAATTAAATGAATTGGTAATTGAGGAATATGTTACTGACCCGGGAACAGAACCTGATTCTTCTAAATGGTTGACCAATATTTATTATCTAATTAAATAAACTGTTAAAGTTTTCTTAAAAAGCTACTCATTTGGGTAGCTTTTTTTATTTTGGTACAAAGTTTGAAAACTAAGCGCAAAATCTTAATTATGAAAAAAATACTTTACTTTTCTGTTTTATCATTCATGTTTTATTCTTGTATATCTGCTCAAAAGATATATGATGAAAATGTATCGGTGAAATATACCCGATTACCACTTACTCCTTTAAAAACTAATGAAAGAGTATTCTATCCGAAAGCGAATATTGCTTACGAAGAAGCAATAAAACAACAAGAACAACTACAAGCACAGCAGCATAATAAGGCTATGGCTGAGTGGAAAATTCAATGTAATAAAATAGAAGCGGAATACCAGGCAGCCTGGAAGGTATATCAGTCTTATATTGAAAAAGGGAAATATATGGATGCTCCAACAAAGCAACCATGCCCACCTGAGCCGGTAGCTACCAAAACTTATATTGCAAGAGTTTATACTCCATCTGAAATTACTACTCGTTTAGAAATAGACGGTTTTAATAAAACACTCAAGCCGGACAGCAATGTTAAGGTTGAAGTAATTTTACTTGGTTTTCAATATAGTCAACCAACTGTTAAGGTTACTGAAAAAAGTATAAAACAAAAAGACGGAAGTGTTACTAAAGTACCTTACTATCAATACGAAATTCAAAATAAACACCCAATGTCACTAAAAGTAATTGGAGTGGATAATACAGTTGTTTATGAAGATAACTTAACTGAGTTTAGTGCATTTAAAACAGCAACTACGGATTTATTTGAGTCTCAGGTGGCATTAGATGTTTACTGGACAGCTAATCAATACAAATTTTTGGGTGATTTAGATCAAACCGTAACGAATCAAAACCTCACTTCTATAAATATTATGTTGAATGATAAATTTGGTTATTCACCCAGAACATACAATGTAGATGTATTTTCTGTTAAAGAAAAAAAGATGGGATACGATGACTTTGAAAGAGCATTTATAGCAGCTAAGGAAGGGTATAGAAAATTAAATGCGGGCGATAATTCATATAAAGAAAGCTTAAATAAAGCCATAAAAGAGTGGGAAACAGCATTACAGCAGGCCGATGTCAATAACAGAAAGGCTAGAGTTAATGCTAATGTGGCGTCTGTAGCTTATTTGAATTTAGCTGAAGCATATATGTGGATGGGACAATATAATGAAGCTTATAAAGCAATTGACCAAGTCAATTTAATTGGAAAGGGTAGATATGAGCGTGAAGCATCTTCCATTAAAAGCTTTATGGAAGATTATAAAAAGCGAGAAGAAGCAAATCAATAATTTTAAATTTAGTTTTAAGTGAAGAGTTAGGAATTTATTTCTTAACTCTTTTTTTATATTTGAACACTAATAAAACAAACAGTTATGTCATACGGATTATTAAAAGGAAAAAGAGGAATTGTATTTGGAGCATTAAATGACCAATCTATTGCTTGGAAAGTAGCAGAGAGAGCACATGAAGAAGGCGCAAGCATTGTGTTAACCAATGCCCCAATTGCATTAAGAATGGGAGAGATAAATAAGTTGGCTGAAAAGTGTGGAAATACTAAAGTAATTGGTGCTGATGCAACTTCTGTAGAAGATTTGGAAAAATTAGTAGATGAATCTCAAGAACATTTAGGTGGGAAAATAGACTTTGTGTTGCATTCTATCGGAATGTCATTAAACGTAAGAAAGGGTAGAGGCTACACCGATTTAGATTATAATTTTCTTCAAAAAACATACGATATATCATCTGTATCTTTTCATAAACTAATGCAAACCTTGATGAAAAAAGATGCGATGAATGATTGGGGTTCAATACTAGCTTTAACCTACATTGCGGCTCAAAGAGTATTCCCTGATTATAACGATATGGCTGAAGCAAAAGCATTGTTAGAGTCTTATGCCAGAAGTTTTGGGTATCATTTTGGTGAACAAAAGAAAGTGAGAGTGAATACTATTTCTCAATCACCAACTATGACAACAGCAGGAAGCGGTGTAAAAGGTTTTGATGCTTTCTTTAATTATGCGGAGGATATGTCGCCACTTGGTAATGCACCTGCATTAGATTGCGCTAACTATTGTATTTCAATGTTCTCAGACTTAACCAAGTATGTAACTATGCAAAACCTTTTCCATGACGGTGGTTTCTCTAACACAGGCGTTAGCAGAAAAATTATGAAGAAGTTTATGTAGTATAAATTTGAAGTTTTTTAAGCCTTATTGTTGAACAGTAGGGCTTTTTTATTTTTTGAAAATGCTTGTTTATAAATACAGGGGTGCTAATCTTTTTTTTGAGAGGGATGTAAATACTTTAGCAGATAGTCATATATTTTTCTCAAGAATGGCTGACCTTAATGATCCAATGGAAGGGTTGATAGATTCAATTAATATAAAAAAAC
>JAUHYR010000095.1 GCA_030426475.1 Bacteroidia bacterium | reverse complement strand
TCAACACAACCAATGGGTTGGTCATCTTCGTTTTTGCAAATAACAAGTCGTAGCTGTTTGTCAGAATAGATATCTCCTATATTATCCATGTATTTTTGGAGCGTATCTTTCGAAAAAGGCTGATGAGTATTGGTTACTCCCCAAACGGAAACATCATTTTCGCATTGATATAAAAACTCAAGGTCCTCAGGCTCTAGAGCTCGTAAGTATATGTTTTCCCCTTTAAGCATTCACCAGTTTTATGGTATTAATATAATCAATTACATCTTGCTTGGTGTAGGTTTTAAACTTAAAAACTCCATCAGTAATTTTATCCTCTAAATTTTTATGATATGTGTTTTTCACTAACCCTTTCGCTTCAAGTTTTGGAATTAACTCAAACACAAAAGATACATCAGACATCTCAATTTGGTATTGACGTTCAAAAAAGTCTTTGATGGGCTCAAGGCAGGAAACCTCCCAGCCATTAACACCTTTGTAACCATTAATGATTTCTAAAAGAGTATTTTTAATACTAGCTACATCATTGTTTAGTTCAATTTCAAAAAACAAACATTGCATCTTTCTCAAGCTAATAACTCTTTCTCTTTTAGCTAATCCAACAGTATGAACAGCCCCATCAAGGGTAAGATGAAACTCCTCATCATCGCAAATCAATGTTAAATGTGGTGGAATGTTTTCGATTTTTATAATAGAAAGCGCCAATCTTTCTTTAAAAGAAATATTCTCAATATCTTGTATATTCTTTATTTCCAAAAAACTCATATAGTTATATTTCCTTCAAACACACATTGAGTAGGTCCGGTCAACCATATATTTTCATAACCGTTGTCAGACAGAGTAAAGCTTACTTCCTGCCAACCACCTTTGGTCAACACTTTAATAGGAGAATTAGTTTTATTTAAATGATTCATGGCTAATGCACAAGCTGTTACTCCTGTTCCACAAGATAGTGTCTCATCTTCCACACCTCTTTCATACGTTCTTATTTTAATTCCTTCCGGAATAATTTCTACAAAATTTACATTCGTTCCCTTTTCCTTAAATCTGTCGCTATATCTTATCCTGTGAGCTTCTTTCACAATGTCAATCGCATCAATATTAGTAGTAAATACAATATAATGTGGCGAGCCGGTATTAATAAAGTAATAACCATCACCCTTTTCAACTTCACTAACATTATGCATTAAAAGACTTACTCCATTATCTTTTATTTTAGCCGTATGAATTCCGTCAGTAGATAAAAAATCTGCTTGATTATTTTCTATTACTCCAAGCTGTTTAGCAAAGCTCAACGCACATTTACTTCCGTTTCCACAAAAACTTTTTGTACCATCCGCATTAAAGTAAATCATATTAAAATCAAGCTTATCATGATTTTCTATTAATATTAAACCATCCGCCCCAACACCAAATTTTCTGTCACACAATTTCCTGACAATTTGTAAGTTTTCCTTGTCAAAATTTCCGTTACGATTATCAATCATAACAAAGTCATTTCCCGTAGCTTGATATTTATAGAAGTTTAACATTTCTTAACACTGACATTTATAACATTGGTAAGAACTTTGCGTTCTGAAACAGCAAACAAAGTTAAATTTTAAAAACAACAAAATATGAAAAAAGTAGCAAGTTATTTCTTAATTGCACTTTTAGGTGGTGGAAGTGCATTAACCTTTAATCACTTTTTTAGTCAACCCGAAAAAGTAATTATCACAGAAAAAAATGATGAATCAAACCCAAACGCACATTTCGTTAATTATGCTCCCGAAGGTAGTGTAGATTTCACTAAGGCAGCAGAACTTAGCTTAAATGCGGTAGTACATATAAAGACAAATACAACCGTAAGTTACTATGACCCTTTCAGGGAAATGCTCTACGGAAACGGAAAGTTTGATCAAAAGATGCAATCATCAGGCTCGGGAGTAATCATTTCCGAAGATGGCTATATCGTTACCAATAACCATGTCATTAGAAATGCCGATGAAATTGAAATCTCATTGAACGACAAAAAATCATATAAAGCGGAAATTATCGGAGCAGACCCTTCCACAGATATTGCCTTAAAGATAAAGGCTTACCACATATCAGTTACGGAAACTCCGATCATGTAAAAGTAGGTGAATGGGTATTAGCCGTAGGTAATCCGTACAATTTAACCTCAACGGTAACTGCAGGTATTGTAAGCGCAAAAGGAAGAGACATTAATATTTTACGTAACGACCCTTTAAGCGGTAAAACAGCTTTAGAATCATTTATTCAAACAGATGCTGCCGTAAATCCGGGTAATAGCGGAGGAGCATTGGTAAATGCAAGCGGACAATTAGTAGGCATCAACACAGCCATTCAATCGCAAACAGGTGCGTATTCAGGATATTCATTTGCAGTACCCGTTAACATTGTAAAAAAGGTAGTGAATGATTTAGTGGAATTTGGAACCGTACAAAGAGCCTACATTGGTGTTAGCATCAGAAACATTGATAAAAAACTGGCAGACGAAGAAAGCATCAGCACACTTAACGGTGCTTACGTTAGCGAAACAATGCCAAATGGTGCGGCAGACGAAGCAGGAATTAAAAAAGGAGATGTGATTACTAAAATAGGTAGCGTAAAAATTTCAAATGTTACCGAATTGCAAGAACAAGTTGGACAATTCCGTCCGGGAGACAATTTGATAGTTACCGTTTTAAGAGACGGAAAAGAAACTGAAATTCCTGTTAACCTAAAAAATTTGGAAGGAACTACAAAAATTGTAAAAGCCGAAGACATGAAAGTTGCCAAATCTTTAGGTGCACAATTGGCAGATGTAAGCGATGAAGAAAAAGAAAAACTGAACATTGATGGAGGCGTAAAAATTATTCAGTTGAATGGTGGCAAACTAAGAAGTGTAGGAATAACAGAAGGTTTCATTATCAACAAAGTAGATAAAAAACCTGTTGCCAACACTGAGGAGTTTCTGGAAATCATGAAAAACAAATCGGGCGGTATATTACTGGAAGGAATTTACCCTAATGGCAAAAAAGCATATTATGGTTTTGGTCTTTAAAAAATATGTATTCGTCTAAAAATCAAATAAACCATGAATATTACATTAAATAAACTTGACACGCCTTTAAAAAAGGCGTACATTTGCCATCCCAAATTATTAACTTTAAAACTCAAATAAAACATGCGTCAGCTCAAAATCACCAAATCCATAACCAATCGTGAAAGTGCTTCGTTAGACAAGTATCTTCAGGAGATTGGTAGAGAAGAACTTATCACAGCAGAAGATGAAGTTGATTTAGCCAAAAAAATTAAAAAGGGTGATCAAAGAGCTCTTGAAAAATTGGTGAAAGCTAACTTACGTTTCGTTGTATCAGTATCAAAACAATATCAAAACCAAGGACTTACTCTTCCTGACTTAATCAATGAAGGTAACTTAGGGTTGATTAAAGCTGCTCAACGTTTTGACGAAACAAGAGGTTTTAAATTTATCTCTTACGCTGTATGGTGGATTCGTCAGTCTATCCTTCAGGCGTTAGCTGAACAATCAAGAATTGTAAGATTACCGCTTAACCAGGTAGGTTCATTAAATAAAATCAACAAAGCATTTTCTAAGTTAGAACAAGAGTTCGAAAGAGAACCATCTGCTGATGAATTAGCGAAGTTATTAGACATTCCAGAAGAAAAAGTTCACGATACCATGAAAGTTTCAGGACGTCATGTATCTGTTGACGCACCATTCAAAGACGGTGAAGACGGAACATTATTAGACGTTCTTTCTAACCCTGATTCTCCTAGAGCTGATAAACTTTTATTAAACGAATCACTTCAAAGAGAAATAGAGCGTTCACTTTCTACACTTACGGAAAGAGAAAGAGACGTAATTAAATTATTCTTCGGAATAGGTATGAATCATGGATTAACCCTTGAAGAAATCGGTGCTAAGTTTGACCTTACCAGAGAAAGGGTAAGACAAATCAAAGAAAAAGCAATCAGAAGATTACGTCATACTTCCAGAAGTAAATTATTAAAAGCATATTTAGGATAAAAGCTCTATAAGAAGAATGGAAACAGCAGTTCACGCAGAAAGAGTTGCGTATAACGAAGAATTAAAAGAGTGGATAAATAAAGAAAAAGCAGCCGTTGACTTAATCAGTGCAATCGGTAAACTCTTATTTGAAAAATCAGTTGACTTAGTATTTTTTAGAAACCCGTTGGTAGATACCAGTGTTTCAGAAATCCTAAATCTTCACAAGTATGCTAGAGAAGTCGTTAACAAACCGGTTGACGTATTCGATACTTCCAGCCTTGCCACAGAATTAGCCAAGCTAAACCTTGCCCCTTCTAAAATAGATATCGGCAAACTAGCCAGCGAGTGGAAAGCAGAAGAAGCAAACTACACTTCTAAAGTTGATTTCTTAAAGGACAAACTGGCCAACTTTATAGACCAAAACGATTATTCTCTTGAACCAAGAGATGTAGTGTTGTTTGGCTTTGGTAGAATTGGAAGACTTGCCGCAAGAGAATTAATCAAACAAGCAGGCAAGGGACAACAGCTAAGACTAAGAGCCATTGTTACCCGTAAAGTAACTGATGACGAAATCGTAAAAAGAGCATCTTTATTAAGCAATGACTCTGTTCACGGTTTGTTTCAAGGTAGTGTGGATGTAGATTTAAAAAACAAAGCACTCATCATCAACGGACAAATTGTAAAGCTGATTGAAGCCAACAATCCGGAAGATGCAGATTACGAAGCTCACGGAATTAGCAATGCATTAATCATTGACAACACAGGAGTATTTACCAACAGAGAAGCACTTAGCAGACACCTAAAAGCCAAAGGAGTTTCCAAAGTAATTCTTACCGCTCCCGGCAAAGAAATTCCAAACATTGTTTACGGCATTAATCAGGGAACATTAGACATTGAAAATGAAAATATTTTCTCTGCAGCTTCTTGTACCACCAATGCCATCTCGCCTATTTTAAAAGTAGTAGAAGACAATTTTGGTATTGAAAAAGGACACATCGAAACCGTACATGCTTACACTAACGACCAAAACCTGTTAGACAACATGCACAAAAAACCAAGAAGAGGTCGTTCTGCGGCTATCAACATGGTCATTACCTCTACAGGTGCAGGAAAAGCAGTTACAAAAGTTATCCCTTCATTAGACGGTAAACTTACCGCCAATGCAGTAAGAGTACCAACTCCTAACGGTTCATTAGCTATTTTAAGCCTGAGCATTAACAAAGCCACTACCGTTGAAGAAGTAAATCAGCTGGTAAAAAAAGCTGCACTTCAGGGAGATTTGGTAAACCAAATCAAATACGAAACTAATGAAGAATTAGTATCTACAGATATTATTGGAAACACTTGTTGTTCGGTATATGACAGCAACGCTACCATTGTTTCTAACGATGGTAAAAACATTGTACTTTACACATGGTACGACAACGAGTTCGGATACACCAAGCAAGTAATACGCTTAGCCAAGCACGTTGCAAAAGTTAGAAGACTTATTTATTATTAATAGATTTACTTTTCAGTTTAAAATTAAAAGCCCGACTAAATAGCCGGGCTTTTTTATGATAATATTATCTATCATGCTGAGCCGTCACCCTGAGCATTTGATATTAAGAGGAGAAAGTGAAACTTTCGGTATATTAAAGCATCTTTTGTCTTACGTCTATTGTCTTTAATTAAAATTCAACACTTCTAACTTCACTAATTAAACTTCAACTTCCTCAGCGCACCAATACAAATCTTAAGCATAATCACACCGTTTTTAAAACGGCCCGTCATTTTGGTATCACCATACACCCGTTCATTATAATGCACAGGCAAATCAATAATCTTTAAATTCAGCTTAGAAGCACTAAACAACAGTTCATAATCACCCCAGCGGTCACGCATTCCCCATGAACCCCTCAATTTTTTAATTCGGGCATAATCTTTACGCCAAACCACCTTAGTACCACAAAGCGTATCCTTCACCTGCGTATCCAAAATATAGCTAAACAATACACTAAAGAATTTATTCCCCACCACATTAAAGAAACGCATCGCATTTTTATGCATCGGATACACCAGTCGCGAACCATTAATAAATTCTCCCTTACGCTTCACGATAGCCTCATAAAAATAAGGTAACTCTTCCGGTATTACCGTAAGGTCGGCATCCAGTATCATTAAAATATCACACTGCGCCTTATCAAAACCTACCCACACATTTTCCGATTTGCTAATGGCCGGACCTTCATACAACTTAATATCCTTATCAGGATGCTTCGCTATCATTTCACGCACCACATTAGCCGTTCCGTCAGTAGATTTATCATCACAGAAAATAATCTCCGTATGCGAACCCAGCTTAGGAATACGGTTCACCGCATCCTCCACATTACCCGCCTCATTTCGGCAAGGAATAACAATAGAAACACTCGCCTCTTTTTCAGGAGCAAAATTGGCACGAGCCACCGTAATATTCATTAAGGTAAATAATCGGAAAAAGGGCAATCGGGCAAAAAACCTATTCATAAAATAGGAAATAAACCACATATTATAAGGAGAAAGAATGACCCGTTTATTCGCCACAAAATCATAATCCGCAAGCGTAAGCAAATTCTTCACATCATTAAACCCAAACCAGTTGTGCTTCTCCATACGGTATCGCCACCCCATCTTTTCCGCTAATCTCACCGTAGGCTGCCACAGGTAATTATAATACACTACAACCACACGCGTATGAGGCAGACAGTTTTTCTTCACACTATCCAGCACCGCTTTTAAATCTACAATATCTTCAGTAGAAGTAATCAGTACATAATCAAACTTATCATCTACCTTCACATCCTCCACATCATTACACACAAACTTTAAATCCTTGTATTCATTAGCCGCATGCTCTATAAACTTCTCACTATCATCTACCCCCACACCCTTCTTCGTTCTCAGCTTACTCAATATAAAACCCGTACCGCTACGCACGTGCAACACCTTTGAATTTTCATCAATAATGGTGTTTAAATAATGAATCAGTTGCTTGTAGAAATACGGATGCTTCCTTATCCATTTCGAACGCTCATGAGCATGTTTATTATTACGCTCCTTAATGGACTCACGCTGTTTGTTAAGCAATTCGAAATTTATCATCTCTGCCGTTTTCTAATAGAATTGCCGCAAATATAACCAAAGCAAAAAAATAAAACCTAACAAACCACACAACTATCATGCTGAGCGGAGTCGAAGGGTGATATTAAAACACTTTCGGTATTAATCACCTGATTTAAAACTTAAAACTCAACATTCAAAACTTCTTTTGTCTTTTGTCTATTATCTAAATAGTCTTCTTAACCAATTTGTTAATAACTTTTAATTCTCACTTTTCAATCCAAAAATTTTATAAGTAATATTGTTTTGTGGTAACTGAAATAACCCAAGGCATAAAAATCTCTGTAAAGACAACCTACAGGCCCGACCTCTCAGACCTGCAACAGAATAAATTTGTCTTCTCTTACAATATTTATGTAGAAAACCACAACGACACACCCGTGCAACTCGTAAGCCGACACTGGAATATTTTAGAAGCAGAAGGCCATTACCGTGAAGTAGATGGCGAAGGCGTAGTAGGCGAAAAACCCGTAATACAACCCAACAGCTTTTTCCAGTACGAATCCTTTAGCGAAATACACTCTGAAATTGGCAAAATGTGGGGAACCTATATGATGGTTGACCTCCATACCCACAAGCTGTTTGAAGTAGTCATTCCCGAATTTAAGCTGGAAACCCTTTTCAAACTTAATTAATTTTTTATATAACACTATGAATAACATCAAAGTAGCAGCAGGTGTTATAAAGAATGGTAGTAAATATTTAATTGCAAAAAGGAAGGAAGGAAAGCATCTTGCTGGCTTTTGGGAATTTCCAGGAGGAAAGATTGAAAAAAATGAGACACCACAACAATGCTTGATTAGAGAATTTTTTGAAGAGTTT
The DNA here is from genome assembly GCA_030426475.1 of Bacteroidia bacterium. Lineage (GTDB taxonomy): Bacteria > Bacteroidota > Bacteroidia > Flavobacteriales_E > Vicingaceae > CALALS01. The sequence goes on along the minus strand of JAUHYR010000095.1, from coordinate 1,680 downwards.
GAAGTTAAAATAGAAGTAGGTGACTTTATTATGGAACATACACATAAGTATCCTGAAAAGGAGATTACATTATATACCTATTTTGTAAGTAAAATTAAAGGTGAATATATATTATATTCCCATAGTGAATTAAGATGGATAGAACTGAATGAGTCTACAAGCTTACAAATTGCACCCGCTGACAGAAAAATAATTAATAAGCTAAAACAAGATGATTGAGAAAGCTATTAAAGATGTTTTAGATAGTGTTATTGATCCTGCTTTAAATAATCGTAAGATCAATAAAGATGTAAAAGCTAAAATAAAAAGTACTAAAACCTTGCTTAATAATTTTAGAAAAATAGGCGACTTATACACCTATTTATCACGCTTTAAGTCCAATAATTATGCTAGAGGAGTTGTTTTTCAAAACTTAGAAAAAAATAGATTAATGTCATTTGAAAGCTTTTTGCCTTTATTTAAAAAAAAGTATAAGCCTTATTTAAATGATGTTACCAAGCTAGATGATTTTAAAATAGGTTTTCCCTACACTTCATTTGATATAGCAATATTTTCCAAAACTTACAATAATCAAGCAGGTATATACCTTATTAATGAAGAAGCTATTTTTATAAAAGTTACACTAGAAGGAGGTAAATATTCAAATACATGGATTAAAAAGAATGAAGAATTAAAATATTATATGCAAAGCAGGAGTGGAAACTTTAATGAAAATTACAAAGCAAATCAAGCAATAATAAATTCTGAAAATAAACCTATTTATGTTTTTATAAAAAATGGCGCTGAATGTATTCTAAATGGTATTTATCATTATCAAAGCCACCATACTGAAAGAGATGGTGCTAAATGGTTTCTCCTCACTCTAAATAAAGAAATAAATCCAAAAAAAATAGTTAGCCTTGATGATTATGAAAAAGAGTTTGAACAAAAAGTTTTAAAATCTTCTCAATCTAATAGAAAAAAAAGGTTAAAAAGGATAAATTCTTCTCCAAAAAAGCCAGAAAAATTTATATCTACAACAATAAGTTACTATCGAAACCCTGACATTATAGTAGAAAGACTTTTAAAAGCAAATGGACATTGTGAAAAATGTAAAAAACCTGCTCCGTTTCTCAGAAAATCAGATAACTCACCTTATTTAGAAGTACACCACATTACCCCCCTTTCTAAGAATGGTGAAGATACAATTGATAATACTATTGCTTTATGTCCAAATTGTCATAGAAAAGCACATTTTGGTTAATTGTTAGTAAACAATTCCTAATCTAAACACAGTCCTCTGCCATCTGAACGAAGTCCTCTGCCATCTGAACGAAGTCCCCCTTTATCTGAAGTCAGTCACTTGCCGTCTGAACACGGTCACTCTGTATCTGAACACCAAGAGCGGCCGTTTTACTGACAAGAGATGCCATTTTACTGACAAGAGCTGTCATCTGAAGGCACGTAACTGCCATCTGAACGACAAGAGCTGCCAAAAGTATGACACGAGCTGCCATCTGAAGACACATAACTGCCATCTGAACGACAAGAGACGTCAAAAGTATGACACGAGCTGCCACCTGAAGGCTCGTAACTGTCATCTGAACGCCAAGAGACTCCATTTTACTGACACGAGCTGCCATCTGAACGCTGTTACTCGCTATCTGAAGCCAGTCCCCTGCCGTCTGAACACTGAACACT